>NZ_CAWMYC010000001.1:0-255921 GCF_963872035.1 Scytonema sp. HK-05 | reverse complement strand
GTTCGTTTGTGGACTCTTCAAGAATCCCCCGGCTTTTAGCCGTGGGGAGTATCAAGCTATCGTGTCTCTATCAGGAATTCCATCAACCGGAAGGATACTCGAAATTGGTTGCGGCAGTGGTCAAGCTACAATACCTTTTGCTCGCCGAGGTTATCGTCTGTTGTGCATCGAGCTGGGTGAGAACCTAGCTGCCGTTGCCCGACACAAACTGGCAGCCTATCCCCTAGTAAAGGTGCAGACCGGAGCCTTCGAGGACTGGTCGATACAAGAAGGAGCCTTCGATTTAGTGGTCGCGGCGACTGCTTTTCATTGGCTCGACCCGGCGATCGCCTACCCCAAAGCTGCTTGTGCGCTCAGAACAGGGGGAGCAATTGCTCTATTTTGGAACTTGCATATACATACCGACGACACCAGTCCACATTTCTTTGAAGCAGTGCAGCAGCTTTACTGTCGCTTTGCTCCTGAACTAGTTAAAGACGATAAACCTCTCCCCCGTCCTGACGAGGTGGAGGACAAAACAGGTGAGATCGAGCAGACAGGTTTGTTTGGCAAGGTAGCAATTCGTAAGTATCGATGGGATGTAGTATATGACGCTGCCAGCTATATTCGCGTTTTAAACACCTACTCTGGTCACCTAAATTTGAACAAGACAAAACGCCAGCGTTTGTTTCGTGCGATTGCTGAGCTGATTGATACCCAGTTCAACGGTTGCATTACTAAGGGCTACTTAACTAGCTTATATGTAGCTCGCCGCCAGTAATTTTTTTCCATTAAACACTAAACGTTGCCCACCTCCACTACCAACTAGTTTTGACTTTTGACTTTTGACTTTTGACTTCCCCGAAGGGGTGACCACACCCGTTGTTCTCAGAACTTTGGGGATTGGCACCCGTCCTATTAACAAAGGCGGACGGGGACGCCCCGAAGTTCCAAGCGGAGGTTTCCTCCGAAAGGACTTCTCTGCACCCCACAAGATGGATAATTTATTTCTTGGAAATCCCTATTGTTATATAGTGTTTCGGTATTTTTCTACATTGAAATGGATTGTTACAATACAACAACAAGCTAACTTAGTAAGCACGAATGCCCAAGGTACAAGCTCAAGGTAAAACAATTGAGTGCGTTCGCGGAGCCAATCTGCGGCAAATATTGCTGCAAAATGGTGTTGACCTCTACAATAGCGGTGCTAAGGTTATAAACTGTCGGGGAATTGGCAGCTGTGGAACTTGTGCAGTTCTTGTAGAAGGCAAAGTATCACAGGCAAATTGGCGCGATAAAGCGCGGCGGTCACTACCTCCCCATTCTCCTACAACAGACCTGCGTTTAGCCTGTCAAACTAAGATTTTGGGCGATGTTAAGGTTACAAAATATGATGGATTTTGGGGACAAGGTTCTCAAATAGTTTGGACATCAGAAGTTTAAGACGGAGAAATAACGATATGGGTAGATGGACACCACTTATTCTTATGGCTGGCGGCTTAGCAATTTTGCTTGGTACATTGCTGGGTATTAGCTTTCCAATGGATGGACGAAATAATACGGCTCAAGCACCAGCACCAGAATCAGCACCAAGGGGCAAAGAATCAAAAGTTCTGCCAGCTAATATCAATGTTAATAGCACTGCCGCTGGTAATACTCCCGCAAACGACCAAAGAAATAATGTTGCCCAGACTAATCAAAACAGCAACACTAACAATGACCAAGTTCAAGACGACACAAGCGGTGGTAACAACAATCAACCAGGCAATCAATCACCAGGCAATCAATCACCAGGCAATCAATCACCTAATGAAACAAATCAGAATACCGAACCAGTTCGAGCTTTGTGGTAGTTAGTCATGAGTTACAAGTTATGAGTTATCGAAACTTTTGGGTCTAAAACCCCGTCCTTTTAAGACGGCTTTGCTGATACAATCAAGGAGGTTATTGACCCACCCGAACAATGGAGACATAAAGCCTAACACCAAAGTTTGCAATACTTGCAACGGCGAAGAAAAATTGGTAGATCGGGATAAGAGGATGGGGCAATGGTGAACATCCCTTGAATCAAAAGTAGGCATAAGAATTCCTTTTTGGATTTCGCTACATTTGGCGGTGGGACACACCGTTACAGTCTGTGGAGCGAACATAAGACCGAATCCCTTAAGGGTGGAGGCAGTTGCTATGAAACAGAAACCCAAGTCGTGAGTCTTGGGAATCACCGTCGCTTATAAGGCGGTGAGGATGTCAAAAGTTACAAGTTATGAGTTATGAGTTATGAGTGACGAGTTGTTAGTCCAAAGTCTATAGCTCAAAGTTTATAGTCCAAAGTTCAAAATTTTATGACTAATGGCTGTTGACTAATGATTATCGACTCTTGACTAATAACTAACTAATGACTAATGACTAATGACTAATGACGTTTTAATTATTGGTGGCGGCGTCATCAGCTTGGCGCTCGCCATTGAATTAAAATTACGCGGTGCGAAAGTGACAGTGGTCAGCCGCGAATTTCATGCTGCTGCTACTCATGCTGCTGCTGGGATGTTGGCACCTGGTGCTGAAAGAATCTCAGACAAGGCAATGCAAGAGTTATGTAAGCGCTCTCTGTATTTATACCCCGATTGGACGCGCAAGCTCGAAGAATTCACCAGTATCAATACTGGTTATTGGTCGTGCGGTATTTTAGCTCCAGTCTTAGGGAAAGATGAGGGAGATAGGGGAGATGAGGAAGCTGTATCCTCCTCATCGTCCTCATCCTTGTCTTGCCCCGCCTATTGGCTAGAAAAGGAAGTCATTCATCAATATCAGCCAGGATTGGGAGAAGAAGTTGTTGGAGGTTGGTGGTATCCTGAAGACGCACAAGTAGACAATAGGGCATTAGCACAAGCACTGTTGGCAACTGCTAAGTCGCTTGGCGTTGAACTTAAAGAAGGTATTGCAGTCGAAGGAATTCAACAGCAGCAACGGCAAGTTGTTGGCGTACAAACGAGTGCTGGAGTCCTTCGCGCCCAACACTATGTTTTGGCAGCAGGTGCTTGGTCAAACGCATTGTTTCCCCTGCCTGTGCGCCCTGTAAAAGGTCAAATGCTGAGCGTGAGAGTACCGGAATTGGTGCCGGATTTACCTTTGACACGGGTTTTGTTTGGGGAAGATATTTACATCGTCCCAAGGCGCGACAGACGAATTATTATTGGTGCCACCGTTGAGGATGTCGGCTTCACCCCCCACAACACGCCAGCAGGAATTCAAACCTTACTACAAAGAGCCATTCGTCTATTTCCTCAAATACAGCACTATCCTATTCAGGAATTTTGGTGGGGTTTTCGCCCTGCAACCCCAGATGAATTACCTATTCTTGGCACCAGCCCTTGTGAGAATTTAACCTTGGCGACAGGTCATTACCGCAATGGTATTCTTCTGGCACCTGTAACAGGAGCATTGCTTGCCGATTTGATTCTTGAGCAAAACTCCGACCCTTTATTATCTCATTTTCACTACTCGCGCTTCCACACTAAGTCATCTACTACCTCAATGCTTACTTACCCCACACTCAAAACTCAGAAACCGGAACTCGCAGCTAGGAACTCAGAACTCAGCACTTTAGAAGACTCCCCACTCCAAATTGCGGGAAAAACTTTCCAATCTCGCTTGATGACAGGAACTGGAAAGTATCGCAGCATTGAGGAAATGCAGCAAAGCGTTGTGAAGAGTGGTTGTCAAATTGTCACTGTTGCAGTGCGGCGAGTACAAACCAATGCTCCCGGACATGAAGGTTTAGCGGAAGCATTAGATTGGACAAAAATCTGGATGTTGCCGAATACCGCAGGTTGCCAAACTGCAGAAGAGGCAATTCGCGTCGCACGTCTGGGGCGGGAAATGGCAAAACTGTTAGGACAGGAAGATAATAACTTCGTGAAATTAGAAGTGATTCCTGACCTGAAGTATCTCCTACCAGACCCCATTGGTACTTTACAAGCAGCAGAACAATTGGTGAAAGAAGGTTTTGCTGTGTTGCCCTACATTAATGCTGATCCCATGCTGGCGAAGCGCTTAGAAGAAGTTGGCTGTGCGACAGTCATGCCTTTGGCAGCACCGATTGGTTCTGGACAAGGATTGAAAACAACTGCAAATATTCAAATCATCATTGAAAATGCCAATGTACCAGTGGTGGTAGATGCAGGCATTGGAGCGCCCTCTGAAGCAGCACAAGCAATGGAAATGGGCGCAGATGCCTTGTTGATTAATAGCGCGATCGCCCTCGCACAAAACGCCCCAGCAATGGCTCATGCCATGAATTTGGCAACAGCTGCCGGTCGTCTGGCGTACCTTGCCGGCAGAATGCCCATCAAAACCTCTGCTATTGCTAGTTCTCCTCTAACTGGAACAATTACAAGTTAGTCAACAATCAAGAGTTAATCGTTCATAGTCGCTCTTGAGTGTTGACGAAGAAAGAACTCAGGATTCCACAAGACAAGCCAGACCGAGAGACTCGGCGACGCACACAGGGAATTTGTCACCGCGTCACCGTGTCCTCTTCTATTCTGAGTTCTGCGTTCTGCATTCTGTGTTCTTCTGTGCTAATGTAACGATTTGTCTCCTAGTTTTGAGAGCAAATATATCGCTTCTGTAACATTAAATAAATAAATGGGATAAGGAATTGTACTCATGCCCTATACAACAGAAGAAGGCGGTCGTCTGAATAACTTTGCTCGTGAACCCAAAGTTTACACAGCAGAACCGCCTACCGACCGTCAAAAGCAAAATTATATTATCCTGGGAATTGCTGCGGCGATTTTGGTTGGTGGCTTGATTTTTGTTGCTTTTTCAGTATCCAATCTCAGTTGATAGAAAATTGTTTTAAAAATTAGAAATTTAATTTTTGCGCTTTTTCAGGCTCCTAGTACGGCTCTCTTGGAATTCACGCATTCACGCATTCAAAATGCTTACATCATAAGCTTTTCCCTTCCGCGTGAATAGTAGCTTTATTCCCACCCCCGGTGTACTAGTCTTATTAGAGCCTGGTTTTTATTTTTTAACAACATTTAACAACAAAGAACTCATACGATTGAGTAGGAACAACCATAAGTGAGTTCTGTACGACTGGGTGGCGAGTAGCGGGGTAAACACCACATCACGCATTGAAAATTGGGTGGTCTTCTTTCTTATCCTGCGGGTTAGCAATCCAGAGCCGTAAGTACATTCTGATTTCTGAGTTCTATGTTCTGCGTTCTTGTTCAAAATATTTTCTTGTTAGAGTATAATTTATAGTTTTGTTCTTTGAAACTTTAAAGAATCGATTTATCCTGAGCAAAGCAACAATGACTTGAAAATCGTAGTCATGGTCAGATTTACAGGCTGCCTGCATGCACCCCAAGAGGGTATATTCACTAGGTTTTGGCTCTTTAGCCGCCATGAGCGTAAATGAAACTACACACTCGGATAATTTTGCTTGGAATCGGCAAGTGTATCACCGCCTAAAACTTGCCCTTAGTCTCGGTTTACGACGACAAATCTTTTTGGCGGTGTGTGATGATTTAAACCTGAGAAATCAGGTAGCAGCACGTTTGCATTCAACTTTGGCTTATCCTGTTGGGCAAGTGCTATATCAGCCATCAAATGCACAAGAAGCCAGCACACCAGCATACCCGCGACTAGTAACGTTGCGGCTGAATTTAAGCGACCCTAATCCTATAGCTCAGATAAATCAGTGGTTGTCTAATTATCCACCACCGATTGTTGGTACATCAAAAGACACTCCAGGGCGATCGCTACCAATACCAGCATTTCAAATTGTCGGCGTTGAACAGCTTACTAGGCAACCAGTAGCAATACAACGGTTATTTTTGCACTATCTGCGTTTAACTGAGCAACAACTGTCTAAGTTTGAATCCAGCTTGCTGTTGTGGGTTCCACGTCCTTGGTTGCATGCTATCCAGCAATCAGCACCACAATTTTGGCGTTACCGTACAGGTGTTTTTGTCTTTGCTGGAGAACCCACACCGACAAATCAAAATAAAAGCTCTCCAGAACGTTTATCCAGTTCTAGAAATTTAGAGTTGGGCAATGTTGAGCAATCGATTTTAGAAGAATCAGCGATTGCGGATAATTTTGACTTTCCGAAACAGATATCAGTTAATCGCGGACACAAAGGGCAAGAAGTTCCTCCGTCAACTTCAGAAAACTTAACAAACAAACCTCTTGAAGAGGAACTCACTGATCAAGCAAGCGCCAGCGATACCCCATCACAAGAGCGCATATCTCACATTAGCAAAGAATTAACAGAGCTAGTCTTAGCAACGATTAACACGACAGTTGGTGAAGACGATGAACAGAACTTGCAAGTGCGGCAAATTCTAGAGGAGATAGAAGAATTACACGCGCAACAAGCTTCGGGCGTCGATCTGGCGATCGCTTATCATCGCTTAGGAAACTTATATCGGCTGCGTATTGAGCATGGACAGTCAACTCTAGAAAATCTCATGGTGGCAATTCTTGCCTATCAAGAATCAATCACTCATGATGACAATTTACCCCAAGTGCCTGATACCTTGAATGACTTGGGTACATTGTACTGGATGCTTTACCGCACACCACCTAATTCTGAGGAAGGACAAGCTTACATAGAGCAGGGGATTGAGTTTTATCATCTGGCTTTGAAGCTCATTTCAGCCGAAAGCCACCCGGAAACCTACGCTCGTGTACAAAATAATCTGGGAACAGCATACGGTGATTTAGCTCGTTTTGCTAATCCTGCGGAAAACTGGCAGCAAGCGGTTATAGCTTACAGTGAAGCGCTACAATTCCGTACAGCCGAGATGGAACCATTAAAGTATGCTGCTTGCCAGAATAATTTAGGGACAGCTTACTGGCATTTAGCACAATACAATCAACCAGTTGAGCATCTTAAGAAAGCGATCGCAGCTTACAAACTAGCGCTTGGTTATTACAGCCCTGAAGAAGAACCGCTCAAGTATGGCATGATTCAAAACAATATCGGCACGGCATATTGGAATATTGCACAGTACGAACAGCCACCAGAAAATCTGCACCTAGCTATTGATGCTTACCAGGAAGCGCTGAAATATAGGACTCCTGCGAATGTTCCTCCCGCCTGCGCCGCCACCCAAAATAATCTTGGAACTGCTTATTGGCACTTAGCAAATCAAGCACAAACTTCCAAGGAGGAGCGGCAAAAGTTGTTAGAACAGTGCATTACTGCATACGAAGAAGCGCTTGCCCTTGCTCACTCACTCAGTGGTATGCCTTTGAGTTTTGATGTGTTTGCTACTCACAATAATTTAGGATTAGCTCATTTTCAGTTAGCAACAGACCAGTATTTCGATGTTGATAAACCAACTCGTTCTAAACATTTAGAAGCAGCATTAGACAATCATTTACAAGCTTTAAATGGGTTAAGCAAGCAACCAGAGGCTTACCAAACAACTTTTGCTTATGTGGTAAAAACGATTCGCGCTTTCCACAATGAATTAGGCATACAGGGACAAAACCTGGCTTTGTCTAAAGTTCCTGGTCAGTTATTACCTGAAATTTTGCCAAAATTGTAAGTTTTGTTAGTAGCTCATAGGGTGGGCATTGCTACCCAAATTTGGGAACAGCTCGTAGCTCATAGCTCGTAGGGTGGGCATTGCCTAGCAAAATCTGAAAATATCTTATGGACAATAAGAGCAATGCCCACCTTATACCGTTTCACTTTAAGGTTGATACAAATAGGCAGCAGGGGGCAGGGGGCAGGGGGTAGGGGGAAAGAATTAGAGATCAATCATTTGTATCAGGCATTTCGTGAAATTATTCAGGCATTGGGTGATATTGAGCACTTTGGTGGGCAATGCCTCTGTAAGTTTATAGTTACAAAATACACATAATGACAGGCATTGCCCACCCTACTTTTACTAGAGTTTGGATGTAGCGAGTAACTCGTAGAGTGGGCATTGCTACCCAAATTTGGGAACAGTGTGTAAAAAATCAGAGCAATGCCCAGCTTAGTCAAACATTCAAAATTCAAAAATAATTAAGTAACTTGTAGGGTAAACATTGCTACCAAAATCTGGGAACAGTTTGTAAAAAACCAGAGCAATGCCCACTTTACCGTGATTCATCAAATACCATTTTTACTGGAGTTTGGATGTAGCGATCGCCCTTGATTTAGGTGTCATTAGCACATCATGACTTACAACTAGTTCAACTTTATAAAACTTCAAAATGCTGCAAGTCACATTTATTAATTAAGCGCTGATAAGAGGCGATCGCTCAATATCCAACGATTAGAATCAGGTTTAATCCAACGCTTTTCATCTTGATTGAAATTACGCTGTTCAATAAGTGCTGCTTGCAATTTTTTCTTCTGCTCAGTATCGAGCTTGGACACCATCCTGGATGCAGCCCTCAATGCAATTGTTTGCTCAAACGCCGTTTCTGAATGACTAATTAAATGTAAAACCAAATCAAAATAAATTGGATCTCCAGACCACTCCGTAACAGAAAGTCCTAGCAATCGTTTCCCTTGATCGCTCGATTGCAGAAGGTCTGTCACTTCTTGTACAGTATATTTGACTTCTGGAGCTAAAGCACGCATCCGTCCAGCGACTGATTCCATCTCAAATGTTCGCTGCACTCCAGAAGGCATTGTCATTCTTAATTCCTTGTACCGTTCGGCTAAACGTTCGATTTCTTGGCGTGCTTGTGATACAGGAATCCGTGAGGCGTAGACTTCCTGCGATTGTTGGCGAATTTGACGCATTTCTTGCTGCTGTTGCGGTGGAGCAGCATCTTCTGCTAGCTTGGTCTGCTCGATGAGAAATCCCAAGGAATCACTGGTCAATGACTCTAGCATAGTCTTCATGCCTGAGCTACCAATTTCTCCCGCAGGCGTCTTCAGCGCTCCCCCACTCAATGCAAAAATTTTAAGTATAGATGGTAACCAAATCAGCGAGAGGAAAACCGCTGTTGTATTTGTAACTCTAAATTTAAATGATGATTCTTTGCCCCAGCTAATTTCACAAGTACTAATAAGGATAAGAATAATACTAATAATTAACCATTTTTTAGGAACTTGGAAGATGCGTTGCAGTAGCCAATCTACTGCTTCCCTGGAAATTATGCTTTTACTAGCCTCAGGATTCTCGGATTTATTATCCATACTCTTACTTCTGTGTCTCGGTTTTTATAGAGCGTCCAAATTACCCTTCGGGTTCGCCACTTTGCTTATGCCGGGAAACCCGTCCACCGCAAGTCGCTCACCAATAACGCTCCACCTCAAGATTATTTTCCTCTGCGGCTTTTAGAATTGAACCCCGGAATAATTCATGTTTCAGGGGGAAAACATTTTCTGGTGGACAGGTGAGTAGATGTTTAGCACGCTCATAAATGGCGATCGCCTCTTCATCATTATGAGCATTGCGGTAAATAATCCCTTCAATTTCTGGGTATATTTCTTTTTGCTCATAAAAGTAGCGCGACCAAGCTTGACTTAAACTACGTTTCTCTGTTTTTGCTAAAGTTGCCTCATTAGCACCAGCCCGCATTGCACCAGGACCGCGTATATCCAATAATTTTAAGTGACTTATGGTTGTGATCAAAGCAAGCTGGTGGTCAGTAATTTCTATACAGCCTGCGTCACCAAAAACTTCCACTAGACAGCTCGAAAGTAGAGGCGCAGGCGCGACGTAGTGTATACCACGTAGTGGGTCATTGCATGGTTTCCGATTCAGTGGCTTATAGCAGCCAGAATGAACTAATTGTTCTAGTGACATGAGTGTGTCCTCCCCTGCAGAGGACTCCTGAGCGCAAACATCAGCAGAATCATCATTCTCTTGTATAAAGTTAACACAGGAGCACTCCCCCAAATGATGGTCAAAGCGATGAAGCGGACCCCAAAAACGAAAGGTAAGAGCAGCAGTATTATATTCGGGAGAGAAAATTCTTAAAAGTTCCGTACCCTTCTTTAAAATATGGAATTTTGGTTTCTGCTTGCCTAAGCTAGGCGGAAGTATTATATTTACCACATTTATCATTCCTATTGTGGTTGACTGACTTTCATAGGGATACTGAACGTCCCATGAGCCTTGAGACGTTGCAAAACCTGGAACTCCAAGGCTTGTTAACTGGAAGATTCACAAGTCGTCGATGTCATTCCGGAAATTCTCTGTGTGGTTATGGAAAATTTTTCAGTATAATTTCGGTATTTTCTGGCAGTCAATCAGTTTCCCTAGTGGTCTGTCTCATTACTTTTGAGAGATTCGTAGTGAGCGCTTGAGCGCTTTGGGAGTTTAGGACTAAAGTCCTTACTACAAACTACGCAAACTTTATATTTTAAAGTTTCACAAGATCCCCGACAACTTTTACGAAGTCGGGGATCTGACCCCTAATGACATAAAGCATTAAGCAAGAGCACTGAAAAACCCGGTTGTGGCGAACAACCGGGTTTTTGAGTTTACTAGAATCCGATAAATTAATGACACATTGTCATAACACTCCCACACACCGTGCTTCACCAATGACTTCCTGTTTTTGACCGCCTTTCAAAGCTTCTACAGGCGTAAGTCCATTTAAAGCTTTGTTCGGTCGAGTGAGCCAACTGATTTTCGACATAGCAGGAACATTAAGAGCTTTTAAGACATCTGGTAATCCAGCAATCACGCCATCTGGTCCTTGTGGATCGAATTGCCAAGTGGGAAATTTCCAAACTCCATTGTCTTGAACTGCAACTAAGCTGTTCTTTTTCAAACGATCATGGGGAGTCTGACGCGTTGTATTAAGCATTTCCGCCACTTGCGGTGCACTTAACGAATCCCTCAGTAACTCTTGTCTCCACTTAAAATTCCTGGTAAGGGCAGCAAATTCTAATCTTCCTCGCTCTTGGTTACTGATTTTATTTGCTCCAAGCTTAGCAGCAAAATCAGTTTCAGCTTTGGAATACTTTGAAGTTTTACAAGTCGTTTGCAGTTGTTCGGCTAAGTTTTCAATTTCATCAGGGTGTAGTGAATTCAGATAATCTTGAAATCCCCTTGCTATTCTTTCGAGCGCTTGTTGCATCACGTCTTTTTCACAAGGAGCATCTATTGTTACATTAATCGTACTCATAATTTCACCTCGATTGACATTCTCACAATTTGTCATGCTATAAACTCAATTCATGTAAGAGATGTCAAGTAACTACAACTCCAGTATTGTATGTTCCTGAATGAGTTAGGGTAAGAGTAATGAATGACTTGTGCATGAATTATGCATGATTTACAATTTTTTGATTGGTAGAATAGCTTATATCACTATCAAAATATTTATGATGGAGTATAATGAGCAGGCGATCGCTTCAGGCATCTCCTGAAGGAATGAAAAAAGCACAGGCTGCGCTGATCCGTAATTCATTAACGCAACAGGCGTTGGCAGAGGAACTGAGTATTAGCCGTCAGCCAGTGAGCAAGTTTTTCCAAGGGAAAGCAGTTGACCGCTACATTTTTGTCACAATCTGCGAAAAGTTAGGACTGGAATGGGATGAGATTGCGAGTGTCTCCTCACTCCCAGCAGATGATGCAGCAAGTACTTCTGAGATAGAAAGTCTGGTAAAAACTGCACGAGAAAAAATTCATAACAGTATTGCAAGGCGTTGTGGTGTAGTCCGACTGCTAGATCAAGAGCAGCCGATTAGGTTGGACGGCATTTACACTCATGTCAACGTTTTGGAGCGAGTGACTGGACGTAGGCGGCTTTCCATTGCTCAATTGCATGATTGTTGTCAGCAGCAGAACTGTGAGCGTTTTGACTTAAGCAACATTTACCAAAAGCGGGTGACAGCACTCGAAGCAGTAGAACGCTACGACAAGCTGATGATTTGGGGAAAACCAGGTTCCGGCAAAACCACGTTTTTGAAATGGCTAGCAATTCAGTGTAACTTGGGTCAATTTCGAGGCGAACGCCTCCCAATTTTTATCAGCCTCAAGGAATTTGCTGAGGCTAGCGGACAACCAAGCTTGTTGGACTACATCACAGCACAATTTGAGGAATGTGGAGTTGTTGAACCCCAAGCAGTTCAAACACTGCTGAGTCAAGGGCGAGTGATACTTTTACTCGATGGTTTGGATGAAGTCAGACAAGCCAACCTTCAGCGAGTGTTGCAGGAAATTCGTGTTATTTCAACGCGGTTTTTTGCCAATTCTATAGTGATAACCTGCCGAATTGCAGCACAGGAATATACTTTTGAACAATTCACCGAAGTGGAAGTTGCTGATTTTGATGACCAACAAATTGCTAGCTTTGCCGCAAAATGCTTTCAGGGTGAAGGTTCGGTAAAAGCACAACGCTTTGTGCAAAAGCTGCAAGAACATCAATCACTCAAAGAATTAGCTACTAATCCCTTACTGTTGAGTCTTTTGTGTCTGGTGTTTGAGGAAACAGATTTTGCAGCAAGTTGTTGTCAGCTTTATGAAGAAGGGCTGGATTTATTACTGAGAAAATGGGATGCTAAACGCGGTATTAAGCGAAATCAGGTTTACAAACAATCCCGGCAGGATAAAGAAGACTTGCTAAGCCAAATTGCTTGGACTACCTTTGAACGTGGCGAGTATTTTTTCAAGCAATTCGCCATTGAGCCACGGATTTCCCATTCTATCCATACATTCCCTGAGGGTAGCACCTTTTTAGAAACACTTCAAGTTGACAGCGAAGATATTTTCAAGTCTATTGAAGCTCAGCATGGTTTACTGGTTGAGCGGGCAAGAGGCATTTACTCCTTTTCCCATATCATCTTTCAAGAATACTTTGCTGCCAAAAAAATTGTTTCTAGCCCACCTCATCAAGCTCAAGAAGCTTTGCAAAACCTTGTCCGCCATATGGCTGAAAAACGCTGGCGAGAAGTCTTTTTGCTAGCAGTGGAGATGTTGCCAAATGCAGACGATTTATTGCAGTTGATGAAACGCCAACTCGACACTCTGGCAAGCGATGAAAAGCAGTATGAGGAGGCTAAAAAGTTGCTGATTGATTGCCTCAACAGTGATTGTTACTTGACATCCTCACCGCCCTAAAAGTACGGTGATTCCTCACCACGTCAGCAACCTACTACAAGCAGGAAAACTGATCGCTGAATGGGGTTGACGCTTCAATGAGAACAGCCTGGAACCAGGTCTTACACTCTCTCCACGTCCGTTTTAAGTCTCGGAATGCCCTTCCGCGACTAACCGACTACAAACCATTGAATGCGTGACTTTTTCCTCTGGGGTGGATTTATGTTTACTACCATTGCCCGTTGGTTTTTCTCTACGCCTGCTCTCATCGTAGCTGTTTCAACGCGTCTTGAGCCTAGAGGGGGATTGTTAACTCCAAGTATATTTTACCACAAAGCCGTCAAACGAAGGACGGGGCTTGTATCCCATTAATTTCGGTCACTCACCAAGTGCGACAGTTGATTTCGGACGCCTTGCTACTGCTAAAGACAGGCTCAAGCGCCGTCAGTTGATGAATTAATCGCAGAAAATATTGATGAGTAATCCGCATCAGACAATGACATTTTCATTGCCGTGTCTATAATGTCGCGCACACCCTCAACCCCACTGAGATTTAAACTTGTAGATTTTGCCTCATCGATAAACAAATCTATATCTTTCATCAAGTGTTTTGTCGAAAAGTTGGGATTAGCATAATTGCTATCAAGCATCCGCTGTAACTTTTTGTCGAAAGTCGGTGCGTAAAGCGCACTCTGGCGCAGAATGTACATGAACAGATCTACGCTCACACCTTGACGCTGGGCAAAACCAACACTCAGGGCAAAAGCTGTTGTCATGGAAGCAATCAGTTGGTTTAACGCCAGTTTCAGCGCCGCCGCAGTTCCTACAGGACCTACAAGTAGAGGTTCTGGACTAAAATGTTGGAATAATTCTAGGTGGCGTTGATATTGTTCTTGGTGTGCGCCTACCATCACAATCAGTTTGCCATCTTTGACTTCTGGAGTGCTCCCCAAAACAGGTGCTTCTATATACTCGCCACCAGCAGCAACCACTGCATCTCTGATTTCTTTACTTTCTGTGGGAGTAATTGTCCCCATTTGAATGATGCTGCGGCCGGCGACAGATTGCCAAGACCTGTCCGAAAGCAAAACACTATATATAGCTGCAGCGTTACTTAGCATGAGAATGCTACACTCAGCAGCACTAATTGCTTGGTAGGGGCGTGTTACGACTTCCGCACCAGCTGCTTTGAGTGGTTCTAATTTTTCTGGGGTGCGGTTATAAGCAATAACTTCTACATTTGCCTCTAACAACCTTTGCGCCATTGGCAGTCCCATCAATCCAGTCCCCAGAAATGCCACCTTCATTTTTCACCTTCCGTTGGGTTTGCGATCGCTTTTCAATGGTTTAATTTTCATGCTTTAAAACTAAGCACCGAGAGAAGAAACAAGATTAAGAAGAACACAGAACGCAGAACGCAGAACACACCTTCGTCCCCACAGACTCTATCCGGAGGATTTAAGAAAGCATTTTTCTTGTCAGCCTAATTAAAATTAGGGGCTTGTAACCTCTACTCAGAACCCAGTTGTACACAATTGTAAGGATATCAACCTGTGTTTCTAAAAAATTGCTGAGTTCTGACAACTGTGTTCTGAGTTCTTTTTTGGTCATTTTCTTTCTTGATTCTTCTCTCTTCACTCTTCATTCTTTCCCTAACCTCCAGCCGCAAAAGTCACCATAATCAGCACCGAAAGTAGAATTCCCGGAACAAGTAGCACTACTAACATGAAAAGGTCATGAGGAGTCATAATTATTACCCTTTTGAAATTATTATTTCCAATGTAATCACTGCTATGGTAGATCAACAATCACTCACACACTGTTAATAGCGCTTTATTTTTCACATTTTCATTTGTTCTGGCACGCTGAGTCCTTTCAAAGCTTGTGCAGCTTCTTGAGTTGTCAGTCCTTTGCGCTGAACTAAGACACCAAACCCACCTAATCCCAAAGGATCTAAAAGCTGATGTAGAACATCCCGGCGGCGCAGCAACTGTGAGATGGGTTGTTGTGTATACGATAGGGCGGCGATTCGTTCTCCCAACCCCAAAGCCATCAAAAACAATGCTTGCTCGGTAAAACCAACTTTATCTAATCCACACCGCTCACCCCATCGTTCCAAAGCGGTAAAGTCAACATGTGCTGTGATATCTTGTTGCCCTATATTAATATATGGGTCATTATGACGTTGATGGTGATAATAACACTGTAGCGTACCTTGCGATCGCCTGGGATTGTAGTAACGGTTAGCAATGTAACCATAATCAATAGTTAACAGGTATCCACGCTGCAATCGGTCTGCCACCATACTCAACCAATCCAAAGCAGCTAAGTTAACTTCGCTACGATAATTTTCAGGGAAATCACTAATATTTACTCCTACCAAATCAAAGTATTCCACAAGCTTGGATGTGGAGGGCGTACCTGAGATTTCTACAAACTCAATATTTTGATGTGACCTCACTCCCCTCTCTGCTTGCGGAGAGGGGTTGGGGGTGAGGTTCTGCCTAGTTGTGACATAAATCTCCCACAGTTTCCCCTGTTCCAGAACAAATTGATGCACAGGCAAAGCATCGACCAACTCGTTGGAAAAAAAGCAGCCAGTGATAGAGTGACTTGGTATCTCCTCTAAATTGAACCAGCGCACAGAAAATTCTTGCAAACGTTGCTGTTGTTCTTGCCTTAAGACTGGGGACTTTTCTACAATGACATAATCTAGAGCATTGAAAAAATCCGGGTACTGCTGCTGGATGTACTTAAGAATATCTAAAGCCAAAAGTCCTTGACCTGCTCCCATTTCTACCATAGAAAACGGTACAGGTCGCCCTAAAATCTCCCACATTTGGACAAATTGCACCGCCAGCAATTCGCCAAAGTCAGCGCCAAGGTGAATAGAAGTGAAAAAATCTCCCTGCTTTCCCAAGTTCACCGCCCTTGTGGAATAGTAACCAAGTTCAGGGTGATATAGTGCCATGTCCATAAATTCGGCGAAAGTTATTCGCTTTTGGGGACTAGTGACGATGTGGTCTGTTATTATTTCAGACAAAGCCGAATTAGAATTCATAACACTGTGGAGTTACTATCGGTCATAGCAATGGTAGGTTGAGTTTATTAGAAAATTTTGCAGGCAACAAACTCAATGATTCAAGTTGCGATTATCAATCAAGGTAAGCAAGACAATTCATAATTAACTGTTTTCGATGCAAGCGGCTGTTGCCAGAGTTTTTGCCCCTTGTTGTATTATTTCAATATCTGATGACGTCCATTGTCGAGGTGCTTGGCAGTGATGAGCCACTAGTAACCCCCATAATCCCCGAGGGATCACTACTGGTGCAACCAAGTTGGCACGAACTCGCAAATTGCGGAGAAAATCTCGGTGACAAGCTTGGATTGGTTCTAATTCTATATCGGCGATCGCTCTTATCCTTCCTGCCAAATATAAAGCGGCATATTCATTATTAAAACAATCATCTGGTCCAGTTGAACCAATAATTGAGAATTCATCAGAACTTAGAGATTCAAATGTTACCTGCCCTTCCCAATGACTGTAAAAGTAATACAAAACTACGCGATCAACTTGCAGCATCTCTCTAAGTTGATTAGTTGTTTGTCGTACTAGCGCATCCCGTTCGATTGTGCTAACAAGGCGGTTGAGTACTTTTTGTAAACCCTGCTCAACAAGCTTCTTTGAGTTAGGGTCAAATTCTTGATCCGAATGAATTTGCACAGGTTTGAAATGATGACTCAGTAAAGGTTCTTGGAATTTATATAGTAACTTATCCTACCTTTATCAAAATCCCTGCTGAATTAAAATCATCAATTTTATGCTCACTCAATACAATGCTAATTAACGATTTTGGCTAATGACAAAGAAAAAGTAAAAAAACATAAATTCTCCCTACAAATTTTGCAGGTTAGGAAATATTGAAAATTAAGAGGATGTCTGAGAAGTCAAAAATGTCATGCTGAACGGAGCGACAGCGCAGTGAAGCATCTCACAAATTCACGGTGAATAGGGATTCTTCGCTCCACTTCGTTACGCTCAGAATGACAAAATATACCTTATCCAATCTTTTCAGACATCCTCTAAGACTTTTTTAATGTTTGAGCAAAATGTGAATTTTGAAAAGAGAGATTTGCCAGACCCTTCATATTACTTAAAGCCAAAAAAATAAGCCAAAAATATTACACTTTTATAAGTCAGGGTGCGAAGCCCCATACGTGTCAACTTAAGGTGAAAGCGCCCTTTTTAACAGTTACCAGTTACCAGTTATCAGTTATTGCCTCGTTCCCAGCCTCAGGCTGCGAATGCCTACTGGGAGGCTCTGCCTGCGTTAAGAGCGTTACTAGCCGCTTCAAGGGCATTTCCAGGTGGAACCACCGAAACGAGATTTTAGAAACGTTTTGGCTTAAGTTGACACTTATGAGCAAAGCTTCGTGCCCCTACAGCTAACCTGTGTTCTACACAGCAGAACACCCAGATTATCATTCCCAGGCGGCTTGCCTGGGAACCCAATTGTGTTATCTATCTACCGAACCCATGATGATGTCAACACTACCCAAAATGACGACAATATCCGCCACCTTCACACCTTTTAGTAAATGAGGCACAATTTGGACATTATTGAAATCGGCAGCGCGAATCTTCCATCGTGCGGGGAAGACGTTATCATCACCAATCAGATAAATTCCCAGTTCACCTTTGCCACTTTCTACACGGGCATAGATTTCGCCTTTGGGAATCTTAAAGGTGGGAGCAATTTTTTTGCTAACGTACTGATAATCAGGACCATCCCACTCTGATTTTTTACCAGCTGCTAAACGCTTGGCTTCCAAGTTCTCGTAAGGACCACCGGGAAGTCCTTTGATAGCTTGTCTGATGATTTTTACGGATTCGCGCATTTCTCGCATCCGCACTACATAACGGGCGAAGCAGTCGCCAGCGGTTTCCCAATGCACGTCCCAGTCGAAATCGTCGTAGCATTCGTAGTGGTCAACTTTCCGCAAATCCCACTTCACACCAGAGGCGCGTAACATTGGACCAGAAAGTCCCCAGTTAATCGCTTCTTCACGGGTGACGGTGCCAACACCTTCAACACGACGGCGGAAGATGGGGTTGTCGGTCACTAAGCGCTCGTACTCGTCTATTTTGGGTAATAAGTAGTCGCAGAAGTCTAAGCACTTGTCAATCCAACCATACGGTAAGTCAACCGCTACCCCACCAATACGGAAGTAGTTGTGGTTAACCATCCGGTACCCTGTAGCGGCTTCCCACAGGTCGTAAATCATCTCCCGTTCACGGAATTGGTAGAAAAAGGGAGTTTGAGCGCCCACGTCAGCTAAGAACGGACCAAACCAGAGTAAGTGGTTGGCGATGCGGTTCAACTCTAGCATGATGACGCGGATGTAACTGGCGCGTTTGGGGACGGGAATGTTTGCCAGTTTTTCTGGGGCATTTACAGTCACGGCTTCGTTGAACATTCCCGCCGCGTAGTCCCACCGACTCACGTAGGGGACGTACATGATGTTAGTGCGGTTCTCCGCAATTTTTTCCATTCCCCGGTGCAAGTAGCCGATGACTGGTTCACAATCAACGACGTCCTCGCCATCAAGAGTGACAATTAATCTCATCACCCCGTGCATTGAGGGGTGGTGAGGACCCATGTTCAGCACCATGGGTTCGGTGCGGGTTTCTAATCTTGCCATAAAAAGAGTGTTCTCCGGTCTTGGAAAATTTTAAAATCGAACTACGCAGACGCAACAGACAGCGAACTAAGCGGTAAGTTGGAGAGAGGGTGACAGTTGATGGCTTTGAGTTGATGTTTCGTTTTATTGCACTTATTCAATTATTATATGGAGCTTGAGATGCAGGGAATGGAGGCACAGGAATTTTTTCATGTGCCTGTTTTGAGTCGAGAGGTTATTGAGGGTTTGGCTGTGCGTCCCGGTGGGCATTACTTGGATGCAACGGTAGGCGGTGGCGGTCACAGTCGTTTGATTTTGGAAGCTGCACCAGATACTCGGGTAACGGCTATTGACCAGGATGAGGACGCTTTAGAAGCTGCGCAAAAGGTATTAGCGACCTTTGGGGAACGGGTAAAATTTATTTATAGCAACTTTGCTGCCTATAAGTTTCCATTGAGTACTTTTGATGGTATAATCTGCGATTTAGGAGTTAGCTCACACCATTTGGATACCCCGGAACGAGGTTTTAGTTTTCGTCGGGAAGCAAGTTTGGATATGCGGATGGACAGGCGACAACCTCTCACGGCTGCTGATGTGATAAATTCCTGGGATGAGGTTCAGTTAGCAGAAATTTTCTTTAAATACGGTGAGGAACGATTATCCCGACGCATTGCCAGACGTATTGTAGAACAACGTCCGTTTCATACGACGACACAATTAGCTGTTGCGATCGCCTCCTGTGTCCCCCCTAAGTATCGTTACGGGAGAATTCACCCTGCCACGCGTGTTTTTCAAGCGTTACGAATTGTGGTCAACGACGAGTTAAAATCGCTAGAAACTTTCTTGAGCAAAGCACCAAACGCGCTTGTACCAGGTGGCAGAATTGCGATCATCAGTTTTCACAGCCTGGAAGACCGTATAGTCAAGCATACTTTTAAAGATTCGCCTTTGTTGCAGGTTTTAACGAAAAAACCGATAGAAGCACAAGAAGAGGAAATTGTCAACAATCCCCGCGCTCGTTCTGCGAAGTTGAGGATAGCCGAGAGAAGGGAGTGAGGGAGTGAGGGAGATGAGGGAGTGAGGGAATGAAGGAGAACTAATGACTAATGAGTAATGACAATCCGACTTACGCAGAAGAGATCCCCCAACCCCCTTAAAAAGGGGGCTTTTAAGATTCCCCCCTTTTTAAGGGGAGCCAGCCTTGTTTTGGGGGTTCCCCCCGTTGAGCGGACTGGCGTGGGCTAGGGGGGATCGAGGTTTCGGGTTTTCAGTGCGTAAGTCCTGGACAAATTTGGCGTGGCAACTCTACGCGGAAGGTTGAACCTTGACCCAAGTTACTACTGACGGTGATTGTTCCCTTCATTAAGCGTACCAATTTCTCTACAATCGCCAGCCCCAAACCAACGCCGCCCTGCTTGCGTGTCGTAGATCTATCGACTTGCCAAAATTCCTGGAAAATATTTGTTAACTCGGATTCTGGGATGCCAATGCCTGTATCTTTGACCATCAACACGACTCGGTTGGGATTGAGTTGCTGCACTTCCACAAATACGCCACCAGTTTCTGTAAACTTAATAGCGTTGGAAATTAGGTTCACCAGCACTTGCTGCACGCGAACGCTGTCGTTGACAATTCTCGGGTTTTCGAGATTTGAGTGGACAACCAAGGCTAAGTTTTTCTGTTCGGCAAGCAAACGGAGTTCCTCTGTGGTTGCTGTCACTAGCTCGACTAAGTTAAGCTCTTGTAATTTAAGTTCTAGCTTATCTGACTCTAGCCTGGAGAAGTCTAATATACTCTCAATGAGCGTGAGCAGGTGTTTACCACTTTTGATAATCCGTTCTACCATATCTCTGATTTCTGGGGGGAACAGATGGTAGTAGCGGCGCAATAGTAACTGGGAAAACCCGAGAATTGAATTCATCGGTGTCCGCAACTCGTGGGATAGAACTGACATGATTTGGGTTCTTATCCGTGCAACTTCTTGCAGCTGCATATTCTGGAGTTGAATCGCTTGCAGTTTTGCCTCTGCTTGCTTGCGAGCAGTAATGTCGCGCACCAACCAACGCCAGCCTAGAGGCTGACCTTGTTTATCCTTGATAGTGGTGACATTTAAACTGGCGTCAAAGATATGACCTCTTCGCGGTTGCAAGCGGATTTCCCACTCTTGTATTTGCTCTATATCGTGCAGGCGTGTGAGTTGGCTACGAAAGGCATAACGTTCTTCCTCAGGGACAAAGCTGCTCAACGTTTTGCCTATCAAATAATTTTTTGATATGTTCAGCACAGTTGCAGCAGCGCGGTTAGCTTCCAAAATCTTGCCGTAGGTATCTGTGACAAGATAGCCATCGGGGGCAAACTCAAACAATTCTTGGTAGCGCAACCGTTCTACTTCTATTTCTTGCCGAGCAACAACTAACTGCTCATTCTGCTGGCGCAATTCTTCCTCAGCCACGCGCAATTCTTCTAAGGCGGTGCGAAGTTCCTCGAAAGCTTGCGCTAGCAAATGTTCATGCTGCCTAGGTGATGTGCTCACGCAATCTTCTAACAATTGGCTGCGGTGGAGCACTTCTTCAATTTGCTGACCAAACTTGTCCAGATTCACTGCGCACCTCTTGTTGTCTCCTCCACCAATCACGATACTTGTCGTGCCAATAACTAGAATCTATCTAGCTGGTTAGAAATCTAATAATAACTCTAATGACTGTTGACTATTCCTCTGGATCACTTTTCTCTATCCAACGAATTAAAGCTGGCAACTAGGAGTCTGTCGTTGGGGTGAAAGGGACTGGGGATTAGGGATTAGGGATTGGGGATTGGGAACCCTTGTTTGCTTAAAGTCAAATTATGTCCGAGGCAACAAAGCCGACTATTGCTGTTGCTGTTGCTGTTGTTCCATCACTAAAATCACTCCTTTGATGTCTAAGTCGTTGCTATATAGCGGTGTACAAATCACTTGGCATGCGATCGCCCTACCCCGGCGGTTTATTGCGTTCAGTACCACTTCATAATTTTGTGATTCCCCACTAATAATTGCTCGCAGTGGCTGGAGCAGTGGCTGTATGGGCAAATTGATATCCAAGCTTATGAACTGTTTGGAAAAAACTTCATCAAAGCGCAAACCCCACATATCTTCGGCTTTACGGTTCCAGATGAGGATTTGCAAGTCGGGATTGAGAACCACCACTCCGACACGGAGACTCGTGAGTATCGACTCTAAAAAGCTGTTGGCTTGGTTGAGTTCGTCGCTGCGCTGACGCAGTTCTTCGTTTATTGTCTGCAATTCCTCGTTTGTGGATTGCAGTTCTTCGTTCATTGTTTCTAGTTCTTCGTTGGTGGACTGAAGTTCTTCGTTGGTGGTTTCTAATTCCTCGACTGTGGACTGAAGTTCTTCGTTAGTGGTTTCTAGTTCTTCGTTGGTGGACTGGAGTTCCTCATATGCTGTTTCTAGTTCTTGGTTTGCATGAACCAGATCGTGCTGTAGCTGTTTAAATCGGGTTACGTCGATGAATATTATTTTTATACCAATCAGTTCATCAATATTCTCATCCAACAGTGGCGTGAACTGCACGTCGAGATATCTGATTTCGCGCTCCGCGATTGACCATTCAACCTCTTTTAAAGTGATAATGCGATGATTGCTGCGAACTTGGTCAATGGGCGATCGCAGATCTACCGGTCGGTAGGAAAGTTCTAAATCTTGTAAAGGGCGACCAATGTCTTTCAAATTGAGATTAAACAAATTTCGGGCTTCCGCGTTGGCTAAAATGACTATGCTGTTGCTATCTACTACGATCTGGGCAAGCGGATCAACCTCGAAGCCAGCTTCATAAATGCTGAGTTTGTCAATCATCTCTGGCGTAACTTGTTGACTCTTAGAGTGAGCAATGTTCAGTAGCAGATCGCGCATACTGCCATGACCCAGTTTGGTGAACACCCTTTCCCGCAAATCCACTGTTGTATAGGAGTGATTGCGGCTAAACAACATTTCTGCTTTACCCAAAAACAGAAAGCCGTTATTATTTAGGGCAAAGTGAAAGCGAGCAAGAATTTTGGCTTGGGTTTCGGTATTAAAATACATGATAGTGTTGCGGCAGATGAGCAAGTCAATCTTTGAGATAGGTGCATCCTGCACTAAGTCATGACGACCGAAGATCACACCGCGCCGCAGTTCTTTTTGCACGAGGTAGCGACCATTGACTCGCTCAAAGTACTTGTCCACGAGATGTGGGGGAACGTTCTCCACTTGCTTAGAGTTGTAATGTGCTTGGCGAGCGTAGTTGATAGCATCCACATCTACATCGGTGGCAAAGACTTTCACCCGTGCTGTGTATTCTTCGATGCCTAGCGCTTCAGCCAGTAATATCGCTATGGTGTAACTTTCTTCTCCAGAAGCACATCCTGCACTCCAGACGCGCACTGGTGTGGTTGGCTGCTTGCTTGCAATGATTTGAGGAATAATCTCACTAGCTATGTACTCCCAAGCCTGTGGATCTCGAAAGAAGGTTGTGACGTTGATCAGAATCGTGTTGAACAGATCAACAAACTCGTCCGGATGGACTTCCAAGTAGTCGAGATAATCGCTGTAGCTTTGAACACGAACGGACTGCATACGTTTGTGAATCCGGCGGGTTAAGCTTGTCCGCTTGTAGCCGCTAAAATCAAAACCACGGTTACGTTTTATATATTCTAAAAGGTTCTCTAAATCGGGATTTAGTTCTGTACTACTCATATTTTGTGATTATATTCTTTTGAGTTTTAGATTTTCCTCTAATTTTTGGAGCTTATCTTTAAGAATCCTTACAGCTATTTTCAGCTGATTGAACCACAGATTTTTCTAGGGGCACGGCATTGCCGTGCCCCTACAGAGTGCTTTATTTACTTGAAAACCGCTGTAATAATAATTATTCCACCGGACATGATAGAATTTTTAACTTTTAACTTGTTTGAGGAATTTGTATCCTTTTTAGCGTTCATCCCAAGCTGACGAGTGAGTTCCTACCTGCGGAGTTCTTTTCTTGGTTATGTAGTAGTTATTCCTCAAGAGCCAGTTCGATGTCCTCAGGCGCTTGAGCAATATTCGCCTCTACTTTGACTGATTATTGCCCTTTAAAAGGACATCCCGGATCAGGGCAGCTTGCTCTTGAGCATCGTGAGCCTGCTGTTCTAATCGTTTAGCTGACAGACTTTGGTTGCGATCGCGCATTCGCCCAGCCATACGACGTGATAAAGATGATTTTTCCTCAAGTGCCCTTAGGGCAATCCACAGCGCATCTTCCAAGGCATCAGACTGCTTAGCCAGCAAAGTTTCTGCCGACAAAGCGTGACCAGTGCGACACCGGAACCGTAACAAATCTCCTTCCGAAAGATCCCAGAGAGTACCACCGCAGTCAGGACAAGCGAAAGGGGATGGTTTACCAGGTCGCTCGTCCTTGTTTAAAACTGTTATATTCATTTCCGCCAGTTCAGATTCAATTTCTATCTCCTGAGAAACAGGTTTTTCTGGTTCTGCTGGTACAGGCGTGTTGGCAAGAACTACCAAGGCATCTGGAATTTCTGACAGTGGCAGGATATAGTCAATGTCATCTACGTTGGCGATCGCACTGCGTGGCATTCCAGAATACATCGCATCATCGGGGTGCTGCACAACCGCCACACCATCCCGCATTTTTACCGCCTTGAGTCCCGCCGTGCCGTCGTCAAGCACACCCGTTAGCACTACGCCGACAACTCGCCGCCCGTAGGCTCGTGCAGCAGTGCGAAACAGCGGATCGATGGCTGGGCGATGGCTGTTTTCTCTTGGACCGCGCGTTAACTGGATATATCCTGGTTTCACCAATAGGTGGTAATCAGGCGGGGCAACGTAAATCCGTCCCGGACGGATTGCTTCGTTATCCTTGGCGTGGGACACTGGTAAGTTTCCCGCGCGTTCGAGAATCTGCGGCAAAACACTCGTGCCGTCAGATGGAACGTGAAGGACAATAAGTATCGCAGCATTTAAGTCTGGTGGTAAATGCTTAACTAGATAAGTCAGCGCTTCAACTCCGCCAGCCGATGCTCCGACAACGATAATATCGTGTCCGGGCATTTTGTTATGATTCCTCACTAATTGCAGCGGAGCAAAAACCTCACTGTGCTAAATATCAGGCTAGCAAAATAGCGAAACTTGCTCGCCTAGCTTGAAGTAGATTTATCCCAAGTTAAGTAAGCTACAAACGTTTGTGGTGCAGTTAAGAAGAACTCAGCTTGGGTTCCTCAACATTCTGCCTACCGAGTTCCTAGCTGCGGAGTTCTTTTTCGGTCAATTGTCTTCAGGACTTTTTCGACTTCGTCTGTGTATGCATTGACTGCTTGAATATGGACTTGTGTTGCATTGACGTGCGCTTCTACAGCCTGTTGATATAAATAGAGTGACTGGGCATCATCCTGCGAATGCAATAACTGTGCATAGTAGTAAGATTGTTGTGCGTAATACTGTATCAGGGTTCCGTACTCTTCAAGAAAATGACCGCATTCCTGTAGCGACTGGTCGTTGCGTTTTTGTAAACTTTTACCACACCTCTCGACTATTAAACCATGTTTTTTCGCCAGCACTGCATGTTGTTGTGCCGCTTGGGCGCTCTTGTCAGAAACTCTATGCATAACTTTTCTTTTGTATTTCTTAAATTATCAAGATTTATGTTTTAGAAATCGAAGCATTGCCCTTGATCTAACTTAGGTTTTATCAAAAACTCCGTTTATACTAGTGAAGCGTTGGCGCGTGGCAATGTCTAAAATGGTAGGTACAAATTACGATTCGTACTCAACTCCTTTGCGCTATTTCTCCGGTTTGCGATTGTTCCTAAATAGATTCTTTTGAGCGTAAACAAAGAGAGCTTGAGTTTTAACAAAGTTAAGCTGAGCTTTGGCATAGATAGCTTCAGCCTCAGCACGCTTAATACCTAAAGTATGCTGTTTTTGAGTTTGTTCGTCTTGAATGTCTTTTTCATCCTCGCATTGAGCAACCAAAACGTCGGGAACCTGTTTATCCGACTTTGTTGGGAAGGCATCAGCTAGACTCACTTCACCATTATCTATTTGCCTAGCCAAACTGAGTAAAGCATCAGCTAAGATAATTGGTACCCTAATAGCCCGAGTTCTGCCAAGCTTCCATGAAGGAGCTGGACCTCGCTTACCACGTGGGGGACTATCTAACATAGGTTAACCTGTACAAATGTATGCATCATCATGAACTTGTACAAGTTTAGAAAACTTGTACAAGTTAAGTGTAAGCTAAAGATTATTAGTAATCAAAAAACATTGCGTTTACTGCTTCACAGGTTGAGCGCGAGTACTGAGTTCAACGATCACTGATAAACAAACCTAGCTTGTATGCAAGATTGGACAGTCGTAACAAGTTTTCTGGACAAGCACCTACGTTTTTTGCTTTCGTCTTCCTGATTCAAACTTAACTAAGTACAAAACTATGCTTAACTCTGACTCTAATGATGGGCTCAAACTCCAATTAAAGGTAGGTAAAAAGAGGACTACTACTTTATTAAAGCAGTATGTGTTAGAGGAGTTTGTCAGCCTGTTTGAGAATGCGAAGATTCAGGCTATGTTACTGGAGTCGGAGATGGAAGTCATGGAACAAGGTTGTTCTAGGTGGGTGAGTGTGATTGTTTACTACGAGCATTTAGGACAACAGATTAAAGACGAAATTCAGGCGAATTGTCAGCAATGGGCGGTTTTTCGAGATTCCACAGGTATCATTGAGGTAGAAATATTTACCTGCCCATTTCTTGACCCGAAAAAGTGCATAACTCGTGTAGATTTGAAATGTTTGGCCGGATGGAATGACAGCCCAGTAAAACAGGGAATCCGACCAACTTTGCTTTGGTGACTCAATCATTTGTTCATAATAAAATGATGAGCGTGAATAAACATCACTCAACAGTAATGATTTTCGTTTTATGCTGTTTTCCAAACCTCGCCGAATTCTAGTTGTAGATGATGTCGCCGATAATTTACTTTTACTTCAAACAGTTTTAGAAGTCGAGGGATATGAGATTGAGACTGCTTTAAATGGTTGTTTAGCCTTAGCTATGATTGAGGATTCTCCACCTGATTTATTGCTGCTAGATGTCATGATGCCAGACATGAGCGGGTATGAACTCACCGAAAGTATCCGCCAAAATGACAAACTACCCTTCATTCCCATTTTGCTGATTACAGCTTATGACGAGGTGAATGTGGCAGAAGGATTAATAAAAGGCGCAAATGGTTTTATCCGTAAGCCCATCGACTTTGATTTATTACTGACAAAAATTAGCGAAATTTTAAGCTAAGACTAAGAAACTACTCCACCTTGGCAGAGTTTTCGGGTGGGGCTTCGAGGTTCACGGGAGATTTGCCTCAGGTACTAAGTCAGCGGACATAATCAAACGTAGGATGTGTTAGGCGCAGCCGTAACGCATTAATCCCTTGCTCAGCATGGGTTACGCTATCGCGGTTCCCATCCTACTAAGTAAGTAGGCTAGAAAAAATCAAACTATGTAAAGAAAAGTAAATATTGGAAACTAGCTCGTAGTAAGCGCTTTAGGGCTAAAGAGCTTACTACATACCTTTAATTATTATCGAAGAACCACTACTAGAACGATTACGATGCCCGGACTTGCCGTTGTCGCACGCGTTCGGGGCTTCCAGTAGGAATTGAGGCAATCAGCTTCTGCGTGTATTCCTCTTTAGGTTCACGGTAGATACTCTCCGCTGTGCCTTGTTCGACGATTTCACCACGATTCATCACCAAAATGCGATCGCTCATAAATTTCACGACACTCAAATCGTGGGAAATAAAGATATAAGTTAACCCAAATTCATCTTGCAATTCTTTAAGTAGATTTAGCACCTGTGCTTGCACCGACACATCCAGCGCGGAAACCGATTCATCGCAGATTATGAACTTGGGATTTAATGCCAAAGAACGGGCAATACAAATCCGCTGACGTTGCCCACCAGAAAACTGATGAGGATAGCGATTCATAGCATCTGCAGTCAATCCCACCCGTTCTAGGAGGTAAGCAACACGTTCTCGCCGTTGTTGCTTTGTCTTACCAATCGAGTGAATGACCAATGGTTCCATAATTGCTTCCCCAACCTTGAAGCGTGGATCAAGGGCGCTAAATGGATTTTGGAAAATAATTTGCATTTCTCGCCGCAACTGTTGCAACGGTTTGCCTTTGAGGGTGGTAATGTCTTGTCCCTCAAACAGGATTTGACCGCCCATTGGTTCGATTAATCGTATTAAGGTTCTGCCAAGGGTCGTTTTGCCGCAGCCCGATTCTCCCACCAATCCCAGCGTTTCTCCCTTTTTGACATCAAAGGAAACGTTATTCACTGCCATAAAATAGCGTTTTGTGCCACCAAAAGCACCCTTGACAGGGAATCCAACTTTAAGTTCCGTGACTTGCAACAAAGGTTGCTGCTGTTCTAAGCTTGCCAATCTTTGATTAATCTCTTGCGTCGTCACTTCCACGGGTTGTTCAGGTTGTTTCGCCTGAATCAGCAAATCTCCCGCAGGCGTTTCCTCCACATTCATATAATCGGAAACTGTTAGTAGTTTATGTGGGCGGCGGTTGAGTGTGGGGCGACAAGCAACCAAGCCTTTTGTGTATGGATGTTGAGGATTCGCAAAAATTTGATCTGCCGAATTGTATTCGACTATTTTGCCTCTGTACATCACCGCAACTTTGTCGGCAATTTCTGAAATGAGTCCTAAGTCGTGGGTGATGAAAATCATTGCCATTTCCCGGCGCTGTTGCAATTCTCGCAGCAACTCCAAGATTGTTGCTTGTACCGTCACATCCAATGCTGTGGTTGGTTCATCTGCAATCAAAACCAAGGGGTTGCACGAAATTGCCATTGCGATCATCACCCGCTGCAACTGTCCGCCAGAAAGTTGATGCGGATAGCGTTCTAGGATTGCTTCTTTGTGTTCTTTAACCAACTGCGCTATCTTTTGCTCGTTTGGAGTTGATGAACCAAAAGAAGTGTGTTTCCAAGTCTCAAGATACTGTTGCCTGAGGGCTTCATCGCTGGGGAGCAGTTTTACCTCTTGCAGTCCGGCGATCGCAATTCGTCGTGCTTCCGATGCTGAAACATTCTGGTGTCGCAAAATCGCTTCAGTGATCTGAAACCCAATTGTGTAAACTGGATTGAGCGAACTCATCGGTTCTTGAAAAATCATCGCGATGTCGCCGCCTCTGTGGATCTGTATTTGCTCGCTAGGCAACTCCAATAAATTAATAGGTGCGCTATTGTCCTGAGGACGAAACCAAATTTCACCGCCACTCACCCTACCAGGATTCTGTATCAATCCCATCACAGCTAGGGATGTTACTGATTTTCCGCTTCCCGACTCCCCGACTATTCCTAGAGTTTCTCCTCGATTAAGTTCAAAGGAAATCCCATCTACAGCTTTGACAATTTTGGTGTCACCGGAATATTCAACTTGTAAATTGCGAACGTCTAGAATAGTTTCTTTCATAGAAGTTGGGGGTTTAAATCGTGACTTATAAATTATTTGGATTTTAACAGCGACTTTGATATTTTTTATTGATCTGGTGTAATTTTTGACGATAATTGTGTTTTATTGTTACACCTTTAGTGTTCGAGCTTGCTAAGGGACTTCCAAGGAATAGGGGATTTCCAAGAAATAAATTATCCCTAACAGTGGGGTGGGCGTCCCCGCCCGCCCTGGATACAAAGGACGGGTGGGGACACCCATCCCACAAGAAAATTTGGGATATTTTTTTATTTGGAAGTCCCTAAAACGGAATGTCGTCCGGATCGGGTTCTGCAGTTGGCGTTACTGGATACGTGCTGCGCTCAAAATTTTTACTTTTACGTTGTTCCTCTATGTCATCTTGAGGAAGAACGCCAACGCTGTTTGTTGCTGGAGTAGGCGTGGGAAGAGGTGACTCGTAAGTGGGAGTTGCTTTTGCAGGAGACGCCACAGGGGACGGCATTGGTGAGGACGGTTCCCGGCGCAAGGAAGTGTCGGTTGTTGATTGCGTTTGCACAACCGATGCTGATGAACTGGTATTAATCGCTGTTCCCAAAGAGTGAATCTTTTGCACTGTCAATTCAGCACGTTTTTCTTTGAAACCTTCTGGACGTTCGATGGTATTCATACTTAAACGTCCTTCCAGTAAGACGCGATCGCCTTGGTGATAGTTTTGCTGAATTTCTTTTGCCAAGTTCCCCCACCCTACCACTTTTAAGGTTCCTGGTGGTTCTCCCTCTCGTGGAGAGGAAAACTGCACCAGCATTTCAGTCACTTCCAAGTTATCAGCTGTAAAACGAAGTTGTGGCTCTTGGATAATTTCCGCCAACAATATGCAACTATTCATTCAATCAAATCCTCCTTATAAAGGTAAAATACTAAGTGATAGGAAAAAATGCAGCTCCCTTGCTGAGTGATCGTATATAGGAAAGGGTGGATGAGGAAATTTGCATGAGTGGTTGTAGAGCTAGATAAATTAAAATATCGAGCTTTATTTACAATTTTCTTGAAAAAAGCTCTGTTCTGCTCTCAGTTTTTAGTCACTTTTAGCATAAAAGCCAAGCGATTGTGGCGAACAGAGGTCGCTACCCTGCTCACAACCTTCACCTGACTGGAAAAAGCATTGAACTTGACACTTGATTAGTATAATTGTACCACAAAACAATTCTTAATTAATTACCAACACAATCATCGTAAGTCCTGCGGACAAGCTGCACCAAGCGCGTAAGCTCCTCGCTCCGCGAGGCACGCTTAGGGTCTCCGGACGAGATATTACAAATTACGAATTAGTCTTGACATGAGCTGGTGAAATGCCAAAAGCAACTAATCGTGCTGGTAAGTCACGCAAAAAGGGCAGCTGTAAAAAAGCTGGTGGTTGAAATTGCTGTTGTGAGTTAAGAACACGGGCAAATATCCGCTGCTGCACCAAAGACTGAAATGCCTGGATAACGCGTGTCGGTAACTCGCGTTGGCGTTGTACTTTGGCTAAATGGTGTAATTGTACACTTCCCTGTTGAAGTGGTTTACTGAGAACATTGGCAGCGACGACAGCATCTTGAATTGCATAGTTAATGCCAACTCCACCAACAGGGGACATGACATGGGCGGCGTCACCAATAAGCAACAGCCCAAGACGATACCAACGCTTGAGGCGGCTGGACTCCACAGATAGGAAAGCTATCTGCGACCAATCGTGCAAGTGTTCTATACGGTCTTGCAAATCCGGTACAACTTCAACAATAGATTGTCGGAGTGCTTCCATACCAGCAGCGCGAATTTGCTGGTAACCGCCTTTGGGAATGACGTAGGCGATTTGCCATTCATCACCACGTTCAAGCATTGCTACGATATGACCACGTCCAATGCGTCCCATTCCGCCTGCAGGGTCTTGCGGTTTCCTGGGTAGGCGGAACCAAAGAACATCCATCGGTGCTGAGGTTTGGATAGGTTCAAAGCCAGACAGTTGACGCAGACGTGAATGGCGTCCGTCTGCAGCGACTGTGAGAATTGCCCGAACTTCGTGCCAACCTCCATGTCCTCGATAGCGCACACCTTGAACTATCCCATCCTCTTCAATCAACTCCTGTACATTCGCACCCAGCACAAGCTGAAAATTTGGATACTTTTGAGCTTCGGCGATGATAAACTCCAAAAATCTCGCTTGGGGAAGCATTGTAATGTAGGGGTAGCGAGTCTTGAGGCGACTGAAGTCAGCGAGAGTCAGGCTAGCTTCAGGAGTCTGAATGCTAATGCTGCGCATTTTGGAGTGGGGAAGTTGCAGCAAGCGTTCAGCTAAGCCCAGTTCTTCCATGATTTCCATGACCGAGGGATGAATTGTGTCACCTCGAAAGTCGCGGTCAAAATCTTTATGTGCTTCTAAAAGCATTAGGGAGATACCTTGACGCGCCAGCAACAGAGAAAGGATAACCCCTGCAGGACCACCACCGACAATGCAACAATTTGTCGTTTGTACGTCTAGAATGTCATGGGCAGAGGTTTGTGTCTCTTGGGAAGAATGTGAGGTGTGATGGGTAGCCATAAAAATAACACCCGAGTATTCATAATTCCACAGTAGTTAGCTTTTTATGGCAAATGCTACTTTTTTTTACTTTTCGTATTCTCTTGAAGCGTGTATCATGGGCGCTAAACCTCTATTATCTGTCGTTAGTGTTTTGTCTTTATGATTCATAACTAATGACTAATGACTAATGACTATATACAGTTATCTTAAATTCTCGTGGCGCAAGTTATTTTAGAAAACGTTTATAAAAGTTTTCCCCCTCGTAAAGGGGAAGGTGTTGCATCGCAACCACAACCGTCTCTCACATCTGGGAAGCAAGGCGATATTGTTCACCGTGGGGAAAGCGTCAATGTTTTACGGCGGATTAACCTAACGGTAGCAGATGGGGAATTTATGGTGCTGGTGGGACCTTCCGGTTGTGGAAAAAGCACCCTGCTGCGGTTAATTGCTGGGTTGGAAGCGATGACAGGAGGCAATATTTGGGTAAGCGATCGCCTCATTAATGACCTACCCCCCAAGGAACGAGACATCGCGATGGTGTTTCAAAATTACGCTTTGTATCCCCACATGACAGTGTATGACAACATAGCTTTTGGATTGCGACGCCGTTCCCTAGGAGGCGGGGAAGATGACGGACTAAAACCCTCCTCATCCTCCTCATCCTCCTCATCCTCCTCATCCCATCTTCGTAATTGGGCAGAAAACTTGTTGGTGGGAGTAACGCGATCGCTTCCCAAGGGACTAAGGTATATTTCTGATAGAGAACGGGCGGTGCATGAGCGAGTGCGTACTGTTGCCCAACTGTTGCAAATTGAAGCGCTGTTAAATCGCTTACCCAAGCAACTGTCTGGTGGACAAAGGCAAAGAGTCGCATTGGGAAGAGCGATCGCACGTAGTCCCCAAGTATTTTTAATGGATGAACCGCTTTCTAATTTAGATGCCAAACTCCGTGCAGAAACCCGCGCCCAAATTGTCAAACTACAACGTTCCTTGGGTGTGACGACAATTTATGTAACTCATGATCAAACCGAAGCCATGACGATGGGCGATCGCATTGCTATCCTTAATCAAGGTCAGCTGCAACAAGTTGCACCGCCGTTGGAACTTTACAATCGTCCAGCAAATCGCTTTGTGGCTGAATTCATTGGTTCACCACCCATGAATTTTATCTCTGTGCAGTTCCATGCTCCCCAGTTAATTACCAATGGTGATTTTCGCCTCACCTTGCCAGAAGTTTGGGCAAGTGCTTTGCAAAAATACGATGGGCAAACTCTCATTTTAGGTATTCGCCCGGAACACTTGATATTGAGCGTAGCTGCAAATAAAAATCTACCAGTGCAAGTAGAATTAGTAGAGAATCTCGGAAATGACACATATCTCTCCACACGACTTCTCGAACCAGCTTTTCAAAAATCTGCTTTTGGGGCAAACGAAGTGCAAGTGCGAGTTCCTTCAGAGCGTTCTGTGCGTGTCGGCGAACAACTCTGGTTATCTTTAACACTAGAGAAAATTCACTTTTTTGACCCAGAAACTGAGCAAGCGATATTTCCATAATTGGGAACTACGGTGTAGTGCTTTCCTACACCATACCTCTATACTTTTATAGTTGCTCAGTTCATTACCTAGTGGAATCAAGCTCATAGCACTTTTGCTTTTTGGCGTTATCGTAATAATATTGAGGCAAACTTGCAACTAATTTTACCTGCATCTCAGACAATTAACTTATCTGCATTGATGTTGATAGTTCCTCCCACTCCTCTGCCCAAAAGCCCACGATTGAATGCAGATATGGTACTTTCGGTGATTCCTCCATCGGGTGAACTACCCCTAACTTGCATTAAACCAGCATTAATTTCTATAGTCCCACTCCTACCTGAACCAAAAGTACTGGTCGTAACGGTTAACAGTAATTCCACTGTTGTTTGCTCCTTTAAATTGCAAACCTATAGGAACATTAATTGTGAGTAATGGTGGTGCTTGGGGATTAGTAGTACTGAAGTTAAAACCATTATCAAATATAAAACTATTGGCTGTGGAAGCTATAAACGAACCACCCACATCTAAACGAGCATTTTCTCCAAAAATAATCCCATTTGAATTAATTAAAAATAAATTCGCATTACCCAATACACCTAAAGTTCCTAAAATTTGGGAGGAATTTTTCCCTGTAACTCTGTTAATAATATTTTGAATTCCGCTGGCATTGGCAAAATAAACTTGCTGTTGTGTCCCAACGTTGAAATCAGTAAAACTGTGAAATAGGTTAGAACCAGGAATTGCACCACCTTCAATAATATCTCTTTCGACCGAGGAATTGAGACGAGAGCGTTCAACACCAAGAGAATTATCAGGGTTTATTTGCGCTGATGCTTTTAGGTTACAAGTATTAAATGTAGTCCTGGGAAAACCTATAGTTATTATTATTAATCGCCGACACCATGTTGGAATCATCCGAGTTAGCCGTTAATCAAACTAGAATCAACAACAAAACCCAATATGCTGCTAAGCATATTGGGTTTCGTCCTGCTCTGTAAGTTTAGAACGAATTACACCTCAGCAACCACTTGCTCCTGTTCTCTTTCCACAAACGCCTGCACGCGAGCGCGGTATTGTCTTAATGATTCATCAACCCAGTCACGATCATTACTGTTAGCGTACAAATGTACAATCGGTTCGCTAGCATCTGGTAACACTAGCACCCAACTGTCATCATAAGGCTGACAAATTTTCACCCCATCAATTAACTCCAGGTTTTGAGCTGGGTGAGTTTCTACCAAGTAACGCATCAGCGCTCCCTTGACAGTCCAAGGGCAACGTATTGTATGAGCTTTGTGAATCACACGCGGCAATTCTGAGCGTACAGTGGCGAGAGAACGCTCTTGTATCGTTAGCATTTCAATCAGCTTGGCAGCACAGAACATAGCATCAAATCCTGGATGCAACTGTGGGAAAATAAAGCCAATGTCGCCACTACCTCCCAACACCACATTGGAATTTTTCTGACAAGCTTCCATCAATGCTGTGGGGTTTGCCTTCGTACGAATTACCTTAGCGTCGTGACGACGGGCAATTTGTTCCACACCACTAGAAGCATGAACTGGTACGACCACAGTTCCTCTAGGGTGAGCTGTTAACATCATATCTACCATCAGCGCTGTTAACATTTCCCCACGAATAGGAATGCCAGATTCATCAACCAGAATCAGCTGTTCTCCATTTGCGGAAACCTGGACGCCGAAGTTAGCTTTCAAAGCTTCCACCACATGACCCAACTGAGTTAGAAGTGCTTCGCGGTCAGCTGTAGACATGGCGCTTTTATTCAGACTGGCATTCAGCACCACCGCATCAGCACCAAAATTATCTAACATTTGCGGCAAGACTGCCCCAGATACCGAATAAACGTAGTCAATGACGACTTTTGCCCGACTGTTGCGAATTGTATCAATGTGCAAAAGCTTCTCGAAAGCAGTGCAGTATCGATCCATCACTTGGCTGGGGTAGGCAACATTGCCAATTTCATGGATTTGCGATCGCCGCATATCTTCCTTGAAATAAGCCCCTTCGATTTTCTTTTCCAAGGATTTGGTGATATTAATTCCCTTGACATCCATGAACTCAATCAGGATGTAGTCGGGGCGATCAGGATGCACCCGCACGTGAATCCCGCCAGCTACCGACATTGTGGGTATCACTGTGCGAGCGATCGGCAAAGCTGTGGCATCTAGGTTTTGAATATCGATACCTACTGACATCAAACCAGCAATTAATGACCGCGTGACCATGCGAGAAACATTGCGCTGGTCGCGGGAAACTGTGATCCGAGAACCTGGCTTCAAGGTGGAACCGTATGCTGCTCCCAACTTGACGGCAAATTCTGGGGTAATATCAATATTGGCTAGCCCTTGGACGCCTCGTTGCCCAAATAAATTGCGCTGCGCGGTGTTACCCCAAATCAAGTTAATGTTTAAAATTGCCCCAGACTCAATCTTTTTACTGGGCCAAACGCGCACAAACGGGCTAATTTGAGCTTCTTCTCCCACAGTCGAAAGCGAACCAACCACAGCGCCTTCCAAGACATGAGCGCGACGATCTACACGCGCACCACGGGAGATGACACAAGCACTCAGATGTGCTTCGTCACCGATGATCGCTCCATTCCAAACAATCGGACGCTTCAGATTAGCGTCAGCGCCAATGGTAACATTGTCTCCAATGACGGTTCCGGCTTCAATCTGTACTCTTGCCCCAATACGGCAATTGTCCCCAATGACTGCTGGGGCTTCAATCTCGGCTGTATGGTCGATATAAGTATTTTGACCTACCCACAATCCAGGCGAAACTTCTTTATAGGCAAAGTCAAGTTTGACTTTCTTATGTAATCCATCATACTGAGCTTCGCGATAGGCATCTAAGTGACCGACATCGCACCAATAACCTTGAGCAATGTAACCATACATTGGCTCATTCTTTGCCAGTAGCAAGGGAAACAACTCTTTCGAGAAGTCAGATTCTTGATTTGCCGGCAAGTATTCCAACACTTCTGGTTCTAGAATGTAAGTACCAGTGTTAACGGTGTCGGAAAAAATTTCACTTGTAGAGGGTTTTTCTAAAAATCGCTTAATCCGATTTTCTTCATCGGTAATCACCACCCCAAACTCAATTGGGTTGGGAACACGAGTCAAAACCAAAGTCGCTTTTGACTTTTTTTGTTTATGAAATTCAATTGCTGCTGTCAGGTCAAAATCGGTTATACTGTCGCCGCTAATTACTAAAAAAGTATCGTCAAGAAGTTCAGCAATATTTTTTACGCAACCTGCGGTACCCAAGGGCTGGTCTTCTTCTACCGCATAAGTCATCTGCACCCCAAAGTCGCTGCCATCTTGGAAGTAATCTCGCATGACATCAGGTAAATAATGCAATGTAGCAACGACTTCTGTAATTTGATGCCGTTTGAGAAGATTGATGATATGTTCGGCAATTGGTCTATTTAGGATGGGAACCATTGGTTTGGGCAGGTCACAAGTGAGCGGACGAAGCCGCGTTCCTGAACCCCCTGCCATCAGTACTGCACGCATAAATCCTCCTTAGCTGTTTGCACCACTTGCTGCGTTAATATCCATAAATTAAGATGTATTTTCTTTAGTCTCCTATGGATTTTCAAGTTTAGGGAACTTTCGCAAGATGCATCTGGTCAGGATTGGTAATATCTACTCGTCACACTACCCTGTTTATCTGTACAAAATCAAGAAGCACAAAGGTGTACAGACGCGTTCTGGCGCATTTGTACAGTCAGTAAAAGTTAAAAGAGTTTTTTAGTTTTTATTTTTGACTTTCTTTGTCTGCGGCTGCTGGACTGAAGGGTAGATGGCTATAATGCAATGAGCTACTCTAAACTTGATATAACGATGTATCAACGTATCAACTTACTACGATAGGGAAGACAACAGTAGCCAAAGTCTTTCCCAGCGGTTTCTGCCTCTGCTGACTTTTTGGCTAACAAGATTGCTTTTCGATGTCGTTATGAACTGCCAATATGGTCTAGGTAAAGCTTAACTCAAATTGTAACCAATTGCTTGTGGAGTTGTGCTGAATGGAATTAGTCATTTTTGGATTAGTGGTGGTTTATGCAGGTGGTATCTGGAAGTTCTTGGGTGGATTTAACCGGACTAACTTCCAGCGAACTTTGCCCAATCGTCTTGGTTTAGCCTTATTGTGGCCAGCTTTGTTTATGACAAGTAAATCCTATCGTCAAAACTTTAGAAAGGCTCTTAAAGGTTAGAAATGATCTCAACATTGGCAGTGGCGTGTATTCGCCTGATTGGCGGAATTTAGGGAACTGTCTGACTCAGAGATATTATTGCTTGCAAGAAATAACGACAGGGCTTAAGCCACTTAACTTTTAGATAGTGGACAAATCCGCTCGACTATATTTGCCCATACTTAGCATAACTATCGTCTCCTCAAACGCTGCCACTTTTTGCAACACAACCACTCCTAAGGTGTGTTTGGTTGTGTTGATTGATTAATCCTGAGAAAAAACTAAGCACAAATTGCAAAATTGTGCGATTATAAAGAAAGTCTTAAATTTCATTTAAAGGTAAAAGACTCATGATAACAGCCAAAATGATCCAACAAATCTGGGCGGTAATCGAGTCTACCCAAGTCACAACCTTGCTCCAGTTTGACGATGCTGCTTTAGTACAATTACTCCTCCAGCAGTTAAAAGCCAAGCAGGGGCTCGACGCGCAAACAGATGGCAGCCTTAATACTTACATCAAATCTAAACTGCCCCTAATTCGCGACACGGCTGAAGGTCGGCTATCCTTTGGGCAAAGCAATCATTAACTTAACGCAACAAATCGAATGATTGCTCACTGCTTCCGAATCTTCAAGAGAGTTTAACCACTACAACATGATAAATCACTGGCTAGCAATTGCCCTGGTAGCTTATCTCATTGGAGCGGCGATTGAAGGGATCACTACAGCCAGTCAACTATCTGATTCAGCACCAGAGCTAGCTAAAGGCATAGAAGACCACTCAACAGAGTCTGCCACTCCAACTAGCCCGAGTTGGCGAGTTGTCGCCGCTATTGCCTCGGTAAGCCTGTGTGGAGCTTTTTGTTGGCCTTGCCGCTTGATCCACCGTTTCATTAAAGAAAGCGTTTCATCTAAGGACTTGTAGAGGTTATATTATTTCGCTTCATTGTTCATAATAAAAGTTATTTGTAGTAAAAACAAGAGCTTTTGCTTTGTGGATAAAGAGGACTAAAGTCCTCACTACGAATTCACACGCTTATATACTCACACGCTTATATTAAGTGGAGACGAGATTATCTAGTTTAGTCCCTCCCTGTGGGGGAGAGACTAGCATTTGAGCAATGCGCTAACTAAAGTGCTTAATAATCGCCTCGCCAAATTCAGAACATCTCAAGGCTTCGACTGGCGGTTCCAGCAAACGCGCTAAGTCGTAGGTGACTTGACGGTTGGCGATCGCATCCCCTAAACCTTTCTTAATCAAATCAGCCGCTTCTTGCCAACCCAGATACTCCAGCATCATCACACCGGATAAAATCACCGAACCAGGATTTATCTTATCTAACCCTGCGTGTTTGGGTGCAGTGCCGTGGGTGGCTTCAAAAATGGCACATTGATCGCCAATATTTGCACCAGGTCCCATCCCCAGTCCGCCAACAATCGCTGCGGCTGCGTCAGACAAGTAATCGCCATTCAAGTTCATTGTTGCCAAAATCGAATACTCATCCGGTCTGGTTTGGATCTGTTGGAAAATACTGTCGGCAATGCGGTCATTGACCATCACTTTATCTTTCCACTGACCATGACCGTGAGTTGACCAAATTGAGTTAAGAACTGTTTCAACTTCCTTGACAATTTGAGCTTGTTTTTCTTCTGTTAAGGCATTAAAACCTGGATCAATCAGTCGGGCATTTTCTTCCAAGGAGATGTCAGGGTTGTTCTCCTTGTTACTCAAAATCCAAGATTCCCTTTCAGTGATGGTTTGACTGCGAAACTCGCTGGTTGCAAGTTCGTAACCCCAATCGCGGAAAGCGCCTTCGGTGTACTTCATAATGTTGCCTTTATGCACCAAAGTCACCATCTGCTTATGTTTGGGGAGTTGTAAGGCGTGTTTGATGGCACGTCGTACCAAACGCTGGGAACCCTTTTTGCTGATCGGTTTAATGCCAATCCCTGAGTCTAAAGGAATTCTCTTGTTACCGTGTTCTGGTGTGGCGGGGATCAGTTCGTTGTTGAGGATGGAAATCAGGCGATCGCCTATTTCGCTTCCTTGTCGCCACTCAATTCCTAAGTAAATATCTTCGGTATTTTCCCGGTAGACAATGACATCAAGTTTTTCTGGGTTTTTATGAGGTGAAGGCGTACCTGCATAGTAACGGCAAGGACGTACGCAGGCGTAAAGGTCAAAAATTTGCCGCAGGGCAACATTGAGGGAACGTATGCCACCGCCAATCGGGGTTGTTAAAGGTCCTTTGATGGCAACACCATATTCTTTAATTGCGGTCAAACTGTCTTGAGGTAAATACTGATATGTGCCGTATAATTCACAAGCTTCATCACCAACATAAACCTTGAACCAACTGATCTTGCGCTTGCCCTTGTATGCCGTTTCTACCGCAGCATCAAGTACTTTCTGGGTAACAGGCCAAATATCTATCCCCGTGCCATCGCCTCGAATAAAAGGGATAATCGGGTTGTCAGGAACAATCGGCTCCCCGTTGTTGAAGGTAATTTTTGCTCCTGTTGTAGGGGGGGTTATTTTGTCGTACATTAATCACTCCTGATGGCTACGCTGCAACATACTACCCTTCGGATTTATCTCCCAAAAGAGAAAGAGTTATGTTTGGAAGGCTAGCAGATTTTGCTGTGTCTTGTTTTAATAAGTTTTGATAAATTTATCAGGTTGATGAGGCGCAGAGCTTTTCTTTCCCCGATTTGCATCTTGGGTACACGTGCATGCAATTGGGCTAAACCGTTGCTATCTGATAGCTTGCACGCTTTATTAGTGTACTCTTTGAATATATAGCAAAATATCATGGCGCAACCAACAGAGATTACCATCAGCGTGACTGAGCAAGAGTTGGCAATGTTAAAATCCCACTGTTAAGTAAGTAACTATATTAACTGGGCATGAAGAAACGGATTAGGTGTCAGGAGGTAGGGGAAGGCATTAGACGTCTTGCAAAATTAAAAATAAGCACCCCCCTCAGTCCCCCCGCAAGCGGGGGGAAGCAATAAAAATCCTCTTCCCTCCTCGTTTACGGGGAGGGTTAGGGTGGGGTTCTAGGGACTTATGTAATCTTGTTTATTGCACTCGTACAAGTTTAAGGAAAATTGATTCAAAACTCAAAATTGAAAATTCAAAAATGTACCGACACCCATTTACCTAGTAAAAGTAAAAAGAATGAGTGGGCATTCTTGGCAATTTCCTGTAAACTACTCTTCGCTATCAGTGCAATACCCGTCCACAACATCTGATAGTTAATAGCTTATTCACCCAATTGCATTCCACAAGTAATGGTATGACAGACCCATTGATTGTATCAGGCACTGCTAATGACATCGACTCCCTCCGCCAACCGTTAGTCGCTGGGTCTATTGGCGTCCAACAGCAGGTGATCCCACAGTTAGCTAATTTGGGAGATACAGGCTTAGATGTCCTAATGGAATTTTTATTTGAACGTAAAGAAAATCCTGCAACTTCGGTAGATGGTAAAGCATACCAAGTTCTCTATAACTGTGATTCAGGCAAGGCAAAAGAATTTTTGCAAACTTATTTCCCTTTTGGGATTGTACCTCTAACCTCAGACGGTGGCATCGATTACAGTCCTCTGCAACAGCTACTAGCAACTCAAGATTTTCAAGCAGCCGATCGCATGACTCTACAAAAAATGTGTGAACTTGCGGGTTCAGCTGCGGTGCAAAGAAAATGGTTATATTTTACCGAAGTAGGAAATTTCCCACTCACTGATCTTAAGACCATCAACAGCCTGTGGTTAGTTCACTCAGAGGGTAAATTTGGCTTTTCCGTACAGCGAGAAATTTGGTTGGGGGTGGGTAAAAACTGGGAAAATCTTTGGACGAAAATTGGTTGGAAAAATGGCAATAACTGGACGCGGTATCCTAACGAGTTTACCTGGAACTTAAGCGCTCCCCGAGGTCACTTACCCTTGTCCAACCAACTGCGTGGAGTGCGAGTGATTGCTTCTTTGCTATCTCACCCTGCTTGGAATTAGTGATTAGTGACAAAGGACAAATCCCAAAATGGCAAGCGTTCGTCTAGAAAGCATTAAGCGTAGATTTAATAACGTCACCGCGATCGAGGACATTTCTTTTGAAATTCCCGATGGTGAGTTTTGGGTGCTAGTGGGACCTTCTGGTTGTGGTAAGTCTACTATTTTGCGAAGCATCGCTGGTTTGGAAACTGTCACCTCTGGCAAACTTTACATCGGGGATAGGCAAGTTAACAATATCCCAGCCCGACAGCGGGATGTGGCGATGGTGTTTCAAAACTACGCTTTGTATCCTCACATGACGGTGGCCCAAAACATTGCTTTTGGGTTGCAGATGCGGAAAATTGACGCCAAAGTGATTCAAGAAAGAGTGATGACGGTGGCGCGATCGCTTTCTCTGGAACATCTGTTGGATCGCAAACCCAAACAGCTTTCTGGCGGACAGCAGCAGCGGGTTGCATTAGGAAGGGCAATAGCCCGTGAACCACAAGTCTTTTTGTTGGATGAACCTTTGTCTAATTTAGATGCCCAGTTGCGAGATGATACGCGAGCAGAGTTGAAACAGCTGCATCAGGAATTGGAAATTACCACTGTCTACGTCACCCATGACCAAGTTGAAGCGATGACTTTGGCTGATAAGATTGTAGTCCTCAACTGGGGACGAATTCAACAAATCGGCGAGCCACAAACTATCTATTCCCAACCCGCGAACCGCATGGTGGCAACTTTCTTGGGTAATCCTCCAATGAATATTCTACCTGCCAAGTTCACTGGTGATAGTTTTGATGTGGGTGGTCAGGTGTTACCTTGTCCTGATTCTGTGCGGGAGAGTTTGCGCCCTGCGCCGGGGCAAAGTTTTGATTTGGGAATTCGTCCGGAGGATATTTATTTAAATGAACAAGAGAGGCATAGAGAACACAGAGAACAAGAGATGGGAGAGTTAGTGGTTGAGGTGAAGGTGGTAGAACCTTTGGGGAGGGAAACGTTGATTCGTGGAGGTTTACCAGATTCGAGTGTGATGCTGAATATTCAGACGGGTGCAAATGTGCGTCCTCATTCGGGCGATCGCCTTTCTCTAAAATTAGATCTAGATAAGTTATTTGTATTTGATTCAGCGACTGGGGATAAATTGTATTGTTAATGACTCTTAGATACAGCAATAGGGAGACCTGCGCCCAAACCTTGTCTAGTGTTTGTGAGCGCAGGCTTTGTTTGACTTCAACGATCATAAAAATTGGCGGTTAAGCAACTTGCTTCAACCGAGAGTTTGTTAACTCCCCTGGAGCAAACACCCCATTCTCTGTGATGATTGCTGCAATCAGTTCAGCTGGTGTGACATCAAAAGCTGGATTGTAAAATTCTACGCCATTTGGTGTGAGGATGGTGTCGCCGACTTTGTATATTTCCTCTGGATTGCGTTCCTCAATGGGAATTTCCTTACCGCTGGATAAAGAAAAATCAACGGTGGAAAGGGGTGCGGCAACATAAAAAGGAACGTTATGCGCCTTTGCTACGAGTGCTAAACTATACGTACCAATTTTGTTTGCTGTGTCTCCGTTAGCCGCAATTCTGTCAGCGCCTACAACCACAAGATGAATCAAACCCTGCTTCATGCAATGAGCTGCCATGCTATCAGTAATTAACGTGACTGGAATGCCTTCTTGGACACATTCCCATGTCGTTAGTTTTGCACCTTGCAAGCGAGGACGAGTTTCGTCAGCGAACACCCGCGCTAAACGCCCTTCTCGAAAAGCAGAACGCACAACACCCAAAGCCGTACCGTAACCTGCGGTTGCTAATGCTCCTGCGTTACAATGGGTCAAAATTGTCAATTTTTCTGGAGTTTCAGGCAAGACTGCCAAACCGTTGTCGCCGATGGCATAACAGGTTTGTAAATCTTCCGCGTTAATAGTTTGGGCAGTATACAAAAGGGTTTGTTTGATTTCTTCAACCGTTCCAAGAGTTTCATAGGCGGTTTTCAACATCCGTGAGATTGCCCAAAACAAATTCACCGCCGTCGGACGAGTCGAACGCAACAGTTGTGCCACTTTCTCCAAACTGTTCAAAAACTCATTGCGGTTGTTGGTTTCAATTTCCCTTGCCCCAAGATACATTCCGTATGCCGCAGCTACACCAATCGCAGGCGCACCTCGGACAATCATGGTTTTAATTGCCTGCGCCATATCTGAGCAACGGTGAATCTCGACAAATGTGTACTCATTAGGCAAGCGGGTTTGGTCAATCAGTGAAACTGAGTCGTTGTGCCAAATAACAGGATAAACTTGGTTTCTGGGAGAATTCATGGAATGTAACGTAATTAATTTTTTCAAATTGTAATGTTAAAAATTCTACAGGTTATGGCAGCTTTTCTGTCTGTGTACTTTTTTGCTGTTTTTGGGTGCAAACCCTTGTAAATCCACAAGACTCTCAAGAGAATTCTTTAAGGAGCAGAGCGCTAAAGGTTAGAATCAGGCATTTTCTGCGTAAACGCTGTTGGAACTACCATATTCTCCTCAAAAATCATATTTTTTTATTACGAATAACATACATTTTGTTTAAAAACTTAACAATTTTGTCATCATTTGATAACAAAATCTTTAACCTAGCCTATATTCCACACAATGATCACCGTTCAGTTAAGGATTATTTATGACAATTCCATGCGTGTAGAGACGTAGCATGCTACGTCTCTACGGATATCATCAGGCGGTGAAAAGCATCTTACCAGCAAGCGTATTGCGCTATAAGAGGCTTAATTTATTTCTTGGGGGATAGACACATAGATTTGCTCTCAGTCTTTTGAGGTAACGACTTCCTTTCCCTTACGGCTTTTAATCACTTTTGCAGGTACCCCCACAGCTATTGAAAACGGGGGAATATCTTTAGTCACAACTGCTCCTGCACCAATGACACTACCTTTACCAATAGTGACGCCATCTAATACAGTCACCGCATGTCCTAGCCAACAGTCGTCCTCAATCACAATTCCCTTACGCGTGACTCCTTGGTCTTCAATAGTCTGCATTGGGTCATCAAAAATGTGATTATTAGCAAATATCCCAACGTGCGCTGCAATAAGACAGCACTTGCCTATTTTGATATTTCCTGGACCTGCCAAACAAACATAAGGACCGATAAATGTACCTTCATCAATGTGAATACAGGTATCTTTCATTGCCCTGATGTCAACGCCACGCTCAAGGCTGACTTTATCTCCAAGATAAACTTTATTATTTGGGTGCCCTTGCGCACTGATACTAACACCATGTAAAAGACTCACCTGATTGCCAATATCAATACACGAGGTGTTGAGAAATTTAACGCCGTCTTCAATATAAACAGAACTACCTATACGGGCAAAAATATCACGATAGAAGAGATTTCGTAAGTTACTGCCGACAACCTTCGTGGGGATATTGCCTAACAAATTAGTCAATAAACTTTCTGATAAATGCTTCGACCAAAAAAAATTTTGCTTGTTATTCATTGTGAAATGATACTTCATAATAAATGATTTACGACAATTCCTCACAGCAGAGAATCAGACATACAATTGATTGACAAATTGACTTACTTACAAACTTACTTAATATTATGAAAGAAAAGGTGGTGTAGTATATGACCAATCTTCAGGAATATTTTTGTCAAATAGGTCATCTGTGACTAACAGGCTTTGCATTTACGCAAAGCCTGTTAGTTGCTGCTATTTCTTAGTCTCTGGTGTTCACCAGTTCCTTGCTAGTCCGGGTTTTAATAACTTTTGCAGGTGTCCCCACAGCGACTGAGAAGGGGGGAATATCTTTGGTAACAACTGCTCCTGCACCAATGACGCTACCCTTACCAATGGTAACTCCGTCTAAGACAGCTACGCCATGTCCTAGCCAGCAGTCATCCTCTATTACAATTCCCTGGCGAGAAACACCTTGGTATTTAATTGGCTCTATCGGGTCTGAGAAATTATGATTATTTGCATATATGCCAGTATTTGCTGCAATGAGACAGCGTTTGCCAATTTTAATGTCTCCAGGTCCAGCAATACAAACGCCAGGACCAATGAAAGTCTCTTGACTAATGTGTATGTTAGTGTTTCCCAAACACCCAATATTAACGTTACGTTCAATAGCTACTCCATTTTCCAAAGAAATTCTATTGTTTTGGTGTCCTCGTGCGTCTAGACGCGCACCTTTAAAAATAAACACCCCATTGCCGATTTCGATACAAGAAGTACTAAGAAATTCAACACCCTCTTGAATATAAACTGGTTTACCCATCCGACCAAAGATAGTACTATATACTATATTGCGCAGCTTTGGTCCCAGCATAATGGTTGGAAGACCTCCTAGTAAACTAATGACTAAAAGTTCATGCAAACGTTGTAATTTTGCTGAAGATTGCTCTCTATTCATAAGTGCGTCATCCTTAGGTAAGAGTTTTTGACAAGAATTCAGTTTGTATGCTATTGATACCAACTCGTGTTTCATTCTTTGCGTTTACGCTGATGCTGGTATTTTTACTCATCAACTGGATTTGGAGTCATGTGGAGAATTCCTCATAGCCTCCTAATGTTTGAACAACTCATGCAGGTATTGTCAAATCCCTCTAGTTAGATGCACAACATATAGTTCAATTGTGTTTGCTTGCAAGAAAAACTTGTAACGGTATCCATATAATAAGTAGATACACTATTAATCTTTTCTCTTGGCAAATTCAAAAGCCTTGTATTAAGTTTGTGGAAGTATCAACCATCAAATATAAACAGGCTGATTTTATCTTTGTCAGAGAATCTTAAGATAAAAAGTTTTACGCAACTACCGATACAATTATTCTTGTTGAGGGGACTATCTGCTGAGTCGCTCTAATCCTTTCCAAAAGATGCAGTTAAATCAACTGCTTGTTCAACACAACTACATTATTTCCTCAAGTTATTGCAAAGGAGCTTGAATTTCTCCTCTGATTCCCATGAAAATATAATTGTTGTTGAATTTCTCTTGGCGTTTTTATTTAAGTAAAACTAAATTATGGTGGAGTGTCTCCAACTTCTGCCATGACGTTAAAATCTGCCATCGGTGCAAATAAGTAAGCGCTTCCCCGAGCGCCATGACGAATCTGTTGCAGCCAGTTTATCAATTGGGCTGCCGCCATCATGTTGCACGTAGATGTTTTACAGACTAACCAAATCACGTTGAAAATGACACGAGTTGGAACTCAATAATATCATATATAACTGATAATGTCTACTATCTGCAATTAATCTACTGAGATCAAGCCTCGAGTTGCAACAGTGAGTCGTCAGAGGCTCCAAACCCTCGTTACCAGGTTCAACCTGGTAACGAGATATTAGAGCCTCTGGCTCTTGTTGGGTGCAAGATCTGAGCCTTTCACTAGCGGCGATCGCTAGTGAAAAATGAAAGAAACACATTTTCCTTCAATCTTTAAAAGCCTTACTGTACAAGGGTTTGAAAATGTGTTTCTTAGGAGTCTAATTACTGCTACACAGAACATGACTAAACTTGTTTAAAGTTTATCATTCAACTAAAGTTTCCTTTAGAGGGTCTGCTTCCCGCTTCATTCAAGGGAGTCGGCTCCAACAGTCCACGGGCGTAAATTTGGATGTAGCCCATCCTATTTATCAAAACTTTATGAGCTTTGAAGCTTTTAGCCACTTGAAACCGCTATTTTCAGCAAATTTAACAAATCATGGACTTTCTGTTTGACCTTTTTACAGGCTTGCTAGTAATGACCGCGACTATGGTTTACAAACCATTTTTTTAAGCCTTGGTTTTCGGCATGAAATTAATTTTACAACACAAAGTCAAAAAACTTACTTATATTGAAGAGATATAAGTAAGTTGAATAATGTTTTTAGCTATTTAATTTAGCTCTATAGACTTATATTTAGAAAACTCGATAATTTTTTTTAGCAAATGCCTTATCCCTGATACTTTTAACCCAAACATTGTGGACAAGCCAGACTGAGTACGACCTCCTCAGCGCAAACAGTCTACTTGCCTACTTCACCGTTTACAGCTAAATGTGTTAATTCATGCTCATAACCAGCAAACAGTTTAACATTACAAAGAATGTTTCTGCAAAGATTGCTTTGAACTGAGATGCTGAGCACGAAGAGATCTGTCGGCAACTGCTGTAGGGTCTTTTCTTCCTACTTTTTCGTGGATTTCGTAAGTGCTTGTTGCTCTAAAGCCATCCTCGAGAGTTTGGTAGGGTTAATTTTATCCTTTTTTCTAACCCCACTTGCTCAGGGAATGACCGAGTTTAAAAAATGTCGCTTTGGTACTATTGTGTGTGCTCCATCATTATCTGGTTTAGTTGAAGCACACAAATGGCTCAAACGGTGAGTTATTTTCCTATTTCAGACTTGGACTGTGCTACGCCGCATCAGTTGATACTCTTTTCTCCAAGTTTGGGGAGGTATGCCGTTGTGTTGACGAAACTGGCGGGAGAAATGGCACGCATTTTGATAACCGAGTGCTGAAGAAATTTGCTCGATTGTTTGGTCAGTTTCTTGAAGTAAGCAACGTGCTGCTGACATCCGACGCTTAACAATCCAACCGTTGACTGTTTCTCCTGTAATTTTTGCAACTCTGTTCGTCAAGTAAGCCGAAGAGTAACCAACTGCCTCAGCTACGTCACATAAAGTGATACCTTGGTGATAATTGGCTTCTATGTAATCGAAAACTTCTTTAAGTTGTGGAACGGTGGGAAAGATTGATTCTGAGTCTGCCGATGATGTCGTGTTGGCTGTGACAGGTTGTGCGAGATTTTGGCAGCAAGCAGCATACCAATACTGCATGAGTTTTGATTGCTTTTCTAATCTGACTGCTATAGCTTTAAGTAGCTGCTGTACGGTACAGGGCTTGGTAAGATAATCATCTGCTCCCAACTCCATACCTTTGCGAAGAGATGACTTGCTATCGCTACCAGTGAGAAAGATAAAGGGTATAATTGCTGTCACTGGCTCTTGGCGCAGCATCTTTAGAACGCCAAAACCATCCATGTTAGGCATCATGACATCGCAAATAACCAAATCGGGTTGATACTCTTGTGCTTTTTGGATACCAACAATACCATTTTGAGCACCTATGGTCTCAAAACCTTCAGCCTGAAGACCGTCTAAGAAGATATTGCGGGTCATTGCATCATCTTCAATAATCAGAATTTTTTTTGGTGATTCTTGTATCATATTCATTAGTAGAATTTGAGGGAGCTAAGAGTTACTGAATTCTGGGTCGAGTCTTGGATGACGGTTAAGAGCTTGAGGGCAGGTTGACGGTAAAAGTCGTGCCAACGCCAACTACACTTTCCACAGTGATTTCACCGCCATGTAAATCTACTAGGGTTTTCACAATCGATAAACCCAGTCCAGTACCCGGTATACTGTCAACATTGCTGCCACGATAAAACGGCTCAAATATTTGCTGTTGATCTACTACCGGAATACCAATACCTGAATCTTTTATTTGAAAAATTGCTTCTTTACCTTGACAACAAAGCCTAAAAGTCACCGCGCCACCATTCGGTGAATACTTGATAGCATTCGAGAGTAAGTTAGTTAATATATGCTGTAGGAGCTTTGGATCTAAATAAGCAGTAGAACAGTTACCTTGGCTGACAAAGCTGACCCCTTTTTGGTCTCCACTTGCTATCTGCACCTGTGCTAGAATATCTCTGCAAAACATCTCCAGGTTGAGTGGTCTTGGCTCACACTCCAGCCTTGCAGATTCTGCCTGACCATATAAGAGAATTTCATCTAGTAGCTCGCTAATTTGTTGAACTGCAACTTGAATCAAATCCAGATACGAGCGGTTTTTTTCTTCAGTCCATTGATGAATATGACGTTTGAGTAAATCAGCAGAGAATGAAACAACGTTCAGCGGAGTGCGGAATTGATGGCAAAGCATAGAGACAAAGCGTTCTCTGAGTTCGCTGAGTCGTTTTGCTTGCTCAAGAGCTTGACGAACCTCGGACTCTGCCTGCTTATAATCTGTGATATCGATCGCTGTGACTAATTCAACTGACTTACTTGCAAAATCCAGCACTCCATCCAATAGTCCGACTGTACAAGCCAGCCACCGCTTCACACCATTTTTTGTCAGAATCTGCATTTCCTGATATTCACAACAAGCAGATCCATCCTGCTTGTGAACCTGCCTGAGCTTTTTGCCTTTAATGAGTTGCTCAACATTAAAATTATTCAGCAGTTCTTTTCTTGTATATCCTGTCAGATCCTCTGCGGCTGGATTGACATAGCAAATCTGCTTGTTGTCATAAATTAGGAAGATACTCGCTTCTGTAGTTTCTGCCAAAGTACGAAATCGAGCTTCATTGAGCCTTAGTGCTTCTTCTGTTTTTCTCGATTCAGTTACGTCCCAGATACTCCACACTCTACCGATAATTTTGTCTCCAAGCCGCTGTGGCTCTGAGTAATGTGCAAATATCCTCCCATCCTTCAATTCCACCAAGTCGTAGCTTTCTTTGTCTGATTGGCTGGACATTTCCCAAACAACCTGACGAAAAACCTCTGGATCTTTAACTTTGTTGTCAAAGAAGGCTTTGGTTCTGCTACATTTGCGGGACAAGGTTACCGAGTTTGGGAATTGCCACATCTCCAGAAATTTCTGGTTGTAGCAAAGGATTTCTCCTTCAAAGTTCACTGCAAGTATGGCATTTGCAGAAGATTCCAACGTAGAACGAAGTAGAGAAAGAGATGTTTCTAGTTCCGTTTCTGTTCTTTGATATTCAATAACTTCTTGCTGTAACTCCTCCTTTAGATCAGGGGTTTTGTTGACATACCGTTGGACGCCTAGATCTACTAATTCATCGCTGCGATCGCGAGCAAAAACACAGCCAAATTCTTTGCCTTGATGTTCTACATAGGTAATAGTGATTTCTACCAAAAATATCCGACCTGTTTTTGTTCGATATCGAGTTTTGAAGGTGAGGGAACCTTGTTGTTTGAGCGCTGTCCATTTCTCTGACCAATTTTTGGGCCAAAAGTCTACGTCGATATCTTTGAGCCTCATTGAGAGTAATTCCTCACGGGAATACTTCATCATTCGGCAAATCGCATCGTTGACGTAGATAATTTTTGCGTTCGATCCGACATAGAAGACAGCATCTGCAACCTGGTTCATGAGATACTGTGCCAGTTTTAACTCTTCTTCCGGCTGTAGCACTGAGTAAGAATTAGCGTTAGATAACATGTAGTCGCCAAAGGTCATTGCCCTCTTATGCTCCCCTTGTATCATTTGGCACTATATCATTCAACGGGCTTGTCATTAAAACTTCCTATATTTGCTATTAGGCTTTTTTTTGCCCAACCTTAAATTATCAAAATCCTTATAAAATTAATATATCTTTACACAAAATTTAAATTCATCAGATTTTCTGACAACGACAAAAAGGATACTGTGCCTCTGTTGCTGCCTGAAGTAGCAACTCAGAGACATACGGATATTATTCATATCCAGAAAATAGATCTCTAGTTATCTATGTCTGCGTAAAACTAGAGTCAGGGTATTTCATCCTGGACATTTTTACCAACGTTGCCCTGCATGAATTTCATGGCTTCTATACGTGTCTTACTTGCAAAAGTGATAACTGTTCACTATTCGTTGTTCACGGCTATGGTGATTCACAAAGGCAACACGCGGGCAAGCTGGATTAATTTTACCAGGAATTTTGAAAAACAGTGAAATTATTACGGGCATCTCCTTACTCATTAGTTTTATTTGTTTTCTTTACTCTTGGATGAATTCAACTACAAAATACTTTACAAAGTCATCTGTCAAAAGAAATACCCTTTACTTTTAAAAATGTATATCTTGATTAATCATCTATCAAAAGATATATAAAATGTAAACAAAACTAGTATCAATAAGAACAAAAGCTTGAGGGTACAGGAGTTTGACGGTAACAATATCGTAATTATTGTCACTTCGTTAAGAACAATCAGTTGTAAATATTAAGATTTTATTAATACTAGGAAAGTGACTTTTTATCGCTAGAACATCCACGAGTTATTCTTGGTTTTTCTTGTGCCAGTTAAATTATTTGTATAAATTAAAACATATAAAAAAAAGATAACTTAAAAACAGACCGTAAACTACCAAAAGGTAGAAAAAAGTTGTTTAGCTGGGCTAATCAGGCGTCAAATTTAGGAAAAACAACAGCAAAAAAATTGACAACTCAATCAAAAGATTATTCATTGCAGCAAAGTGTTCAGCTTCTGTACGCTTGTTTCCATAAGCACAGCCTAAATTGTTTAACTCCTACAGTACGAGTTTTTTACTGACGAAAAAGCGGTGACTTACCGTTCCCAGTGTTCATCAACCTGGGTTAAAGCTTGTACGTAAAGATACGGAATTTGGCATAACACACACTTAAGGCTGTGAGTGCAAACGCAGCCTGAGTAAGCTAACTGGCACCCTCTCCAACAATCAGGGAGTACGTAGACGCAATGAGCCACAACTATACTCAGACGACATCTCAAATTGGCATTCAGCCATACGACGTGTACCAACCAAACGGCAATACACAGTCGGAGCTAAATGGAAAAGTAAACTCTTCCAAAGACCAACTCAATAATGAGCCCAAGAATGCACCTGTTGTGCAAGAACCAACACAGCGACCGCTAACGGTCGCAAATGCGATCGCCACCATGATGGAAGCCTTAGGCGTATCCAGCGCCTTTGGCGTCAACGGAGGTGCGATGGCAGGAATTTGGGGAGCGCTATCGAATAGCCTCTTGCGAGTGCTAAACTTTCGTCATGAATCAGGAGCTGCCTTTGCAGCAACTGAAGCCTACTTTGCCACTGGTCGTCCTACCGTAGTGTTCACCACTGCCGGACCGGGGATCACCAATGCTTTAACTGGATTATTCGCTGCTAGAGGTGAGGGTGCAAAAGTGATTTTGCTGTCAGCTTGCACCTCGTCCCCACAGCGCGGACGGTGGGCTATTCAAGAAACCAGCACCGAGACTTTGCCAACTGAGGGAATATTTACCTCAGGAGCGCTGTTTAACTATGCTACCACTGTAGAAAGCGCTGCACAACTTCCACAGATTTTTCGCAAACTGGCTCTGGGTCTGTCGCAACCAGGAGGTTTCGTCGCCCATTTGAGCGTTCCTACCGCTGTGCAAACAAGCCCGGTTGATGATCTCGACATATTCCAAGGAATTGATTATTCTTCTTTGGCAACACCCAGTCAAGAAACAATTGTTAAATGTGCACAGTTGTTATCTGAAGGACCGTTTGCGATTTGGGTAGGATTTGGTGCTCGTGACGCCGCAGAAGAAATTCGCCAACTTGCGGAATTAACTGGGGCACCAGTTATGTGTTCACCTCGTGGCAAAGGCATCTTTCCCGAAGATCATCCTCAGTTTGTGGGTGTGACTGGTTTGGGCGGTCATGGTTCCGTCTTTACTTACTTACAACAGCAACCTCCTTTACGCACACTTGTGCTAGGAACGCGCTTGAGCGAACCGACTTCCTTCTGGAGTCAAGCATTGGTTCCCCCAGGAGGCTTCGTGCACGTAGACATTGACCCAACAGTCCCTGGGGTGGCGTATTCAAAAGCCGAAACCTTTGGTGTCCAGTCTGAGATCAAAGCATTTGTCAAGGCATTGTTGGAACACGAGCACCTTCTGGCAAGTAGTGCGGTAACAGCTTTTTGGCTACCTCGTCCGGAACGCCAGGAAATTGCTCCAGGTTCAGACTCTTCAGTCAGACCAGAGGTCTTGATGGAGGCAATTCAAAAGGTAATTGTTGAAGGTAGTGACGCGATAGTGCTGGCGGAGTGTGGTAACTCGTTCCTTTGGTCAACGCATCTGCTGCGATTTCCAAACGCAAATCGTTATCGTATCAGCACCGGAGTCGGAGCAATGGGTCAGGCTGTTGCCGGAGTCGTCGGAGCAGCAGCAGCACGTCATGGCAAAGCAGTTGCCATTGTTGGGGATGGCGCAATGCTGATGAATAATGAAATCAGCACAGCTGTCAAATACCAAATACCCGCTGTTTGGATTGTACTCAACGATGCCCGCTACAACATGAGCCACCAAGGCATGGGAATGCTGGGACTCACAGGTGCAGATGCAACAATTCCGCAGGCAGATTTTACCATGATTGCTCGTGGTATGGGAGCCGAAGGAATCCGCATCAACAAAGAGTCTGATCTGATCTCGGCGCTAGAGCAAGCAATGGAAGCGACTGGTCCAATCGTTATTGATGTCGTGATTGAGGCAGATAGACGCGCGCCATCCAAAGGACGCAACGCCGGTCTAGCATCACAAGGAGTAAAGTCAACTCCGGCTGAAAAGACCGAATTGCATATTTCATTTCCACAAGCTTCATTTCCAAATGTCTAAATGCTAACGGGGATTGGGAAAAGCGATTTCCATTCCCCAAGGGGTCAAGCTGAGGTGATCGAGGAGACAAGGGTGAACTTATTTGAAACTGTTACAGAAATGGGTCATGAGCAAGTGCTCTTTTGTCATGGCAAAGACCCAGATATCAAGGCAATAATTGCCATCCATGACACGAGTTTGGGACCTGCAATGGGCGCAACAAGGCTGTTGCCCTACGCCAACGAAGAAGCTGCTTTAAAAGACGCTCTTCGTCTGAGCCGTGGTATGACTTATAAAGCTGCTTGTGCAGGCATTCCAGTTGGTGGAGGTAAGGCAGTCATCATTGCCAATCCTGAAAACAAGAATGCAGACCTGTTCAGAGCATACGGACGGTTTATTGAAAGACTCAATGGACGTTTTATTACAGGTCAAGATGTGAATCTGACCCCCGATGATGTCAGAACAATCAGCCAAGAAACTAGATATGTCGTTGGAGTAGAAGAAAGGTCAGGTGGACCTGCTCCTGTGACAGCATGGGGAGTTTTCTTGGGACTTAAAGCTGCTGTTGAGTTTCGTTTGCAAACCTCTGACCTTAAGGGGCTAAAAGTTGCAGTTCAAGGTCTGGGAAATGTCGGTCAAAATCTTTGCCGACACCTGCACGAACATGGGGCAAAACTGTTTGTCACTGATATTAGCAAAGAAAAAACAGAGGAAGTAAAGCGCCTTTTTGGTGCCACTGTTGTAGAGCCAGAGGAAATTTACTCCCAAGATGTCGATGTGCTTTCTCCTTGTGCTTTAGGGGGAATTCTCAACAGTGAGACAATTCCTTACATTAAAGCGTCGGTGATTGCTGGTGCTGCAAACAATCAGTTGGGAGTTGAGCAGCTCCACGGTCAAATGCTCACAGCGAAAGAGATTCTTTATGCTCCTGATTACGTAATTAATGGTGGCGGGCTAATCAACGTTTACAACGAAATGATTGGCTACGACGAAGAAAGAGCTTTCCAGCAAGTGCGTAACATTTACGACACACTGCTTGAAATATTTGACAGAGCGCAAAAGCAGGACATCACTACCAACGATGCTTCTAAGCAGTTGGCAGAGGACAGAATCCGCAAAGCCAGACATCTCAAGACCTTAGCTGTGGTCTAAAGGAGTGACAAATGGTAGTTGAAAGAAATACATTTGGGACATCTGCCTACATCGAAACGACTCCAGAGAGTGCCTATGAATACCTTGCTGAGCTAAAAAACTTAGGCGAGTGGACTCTCTATAGCCGCATGGAAGAGCAAATCGACGAAGACACTTGGCTCGGAACTGCGTCTGGCTACCAGACAAAGCTTTACTATCACGTAGAAAGACTGGATCATCCCAATTTTTACGGCATTGAGTGGCACTGCGGGTTAGAGTATCAGAAATATTATCAGGTTTACCCTGTCCTGCTTTTTCCTGCCGACTACGTTGAGCCGGGAACCGATGAAAAGGGCGTGTACTTACACTGGGTCAGCTTTGTCGATCCTAAGCGGCGCAGTCCCTTGATTATGGAGGGAATTCACACAGTACACACTTCCGAGTGTCGTTCTCTCAAAGGTAATTTGGAACGCAAAGCTGGTCTTAAGACCGCAGCAAAAGGGCGTTACTACGTTGACACCGACACCATCTATGTTAATGCCCCAATAGAGATGGGGATTGAGTATTTGTCAGACCTCAAAAACATGGATGATTGGGCACACCTACTGCGAGCAGATGGCGAAATTTCTGGTCAGTCTGGCGAGTTTCGCGATGAATACGGTCAAAAGGTGAAAGTAACTCAGCGCCTGCAACCTGTTAACAAATCGTACTTGCTCGAGCACGAGTTCTTTTATCCAGACTACGGATTTTATCAGCGTTCTCCGGTGCTGCTAATCCCAACCTCCCATGCTTTTAATGACCCAGAAGCTCCTGGTTTCATCCAGCATCGGATCACCTTCTGGAAAGTAGGTGAGCAACTACCTCACGGTAAACTCCAAATCGAAGACTTTGGCTCTGAGAGCTTGAATATCAAGCGTATCTTGGAAGGCAAAGCTGGCAACGTGGATACTTTAGCTCAAGGTCTGAGCTATATGCCCCACGCTAAGTAGTGACTTGTCAGTTGTTAGAACAACTAACAAATGTACAGACGCGCCATGGCGAGCCAGCGCTGCAGGAGGTAAGACCAGCGTCCTTTGGAGGGTTTCCCGACAGCAGGCGACTGGCGAACCCGAAGGGGTTTCCCGACAGCAGGTGACTGGCGTCGCGTCTCTACCAACTAACAACTATCTATTAACAACTAACAAATAACTAATAAATATATATTCAGGGTGTAAGTGCCGTCATTGCTTATTGTCAGCAATACGAAATTCTACCAGTAACATCCAAAGCCGACCTCTGTTGTGACACATGGAACTCAAGCAACTTACTATTACATCTTTTACGGTGCTTGCCGACGGTCTTGATAATCCGAAAGGTCTGAGCTTTGGTCCTGACGATAATCTCTATATTACAGAGGCAGGAACGGGGGGAAATGGAGCTAGTATTCCATCACCCAGTGGTCAAGGTGATTTATATTACGGTACCAGTGGTGCTATAGTAAAAATTGAGAATGGTACAGTCAAACGTATACTGACAGGACTGGCTTCTGTCGCATTTCCAGATGGTACTGGAGCCGCCGGTCCTCACGATATAAAATTTGATGCTACAGGCAAGCCTTATGTTTTGCTAGGATATGCTGCTAATCCAGCCTTACGCGATACGGCATTAGGTCACACTGACTTAGGAAAAATCATCACTCCCGACTTCAATACAAATTCGTGGACAACTGTTGCCGATATCGCTAACTATGAACTGACTCATAATCCTGATGGCAGTGAAGTCGTTAGCAATCCCTTGGCTCTATTAATAGATAGAGACGAAATTGTTGTTGTTGATGCGGGTGCGAACGATCTGGTGAGTGTGGGAACTGATGGAAGTCATTTGCAGGCGATCGCTGTAATTCCCCAGCAGGTATTGACTAACCCAATCTTCCCTGGTTCTAACTCGCAAAATTTTGACCGGGGACACGTACCACCTCCTAGTGCTTATCGTGGTGCGACTCCATCGCAGTTGGCAATTCAATCAGTACCCACAAGCGTTGCCAAAGGTCCTGATGGTGCTTATTATGTCACCACATTCACTGGTTTTCCTTTTCCAGAAGGTGAAGCAAAAATCTACCGAGTGGATGCTGAGCGTCAACTAACAGTCTATGCTGATGGCTTTACGCAACTGATTGACTTGGCTTTCGATGGGCAAGGTAACTTGTATGTTTTACAACATATGAATTCCTCAGGCTGGAAAGGAAAACCAGAAGGAAGCCTGATCAAAATAGGACACGATGGGAGCCGCACAACTGTTCTCAGTGGTGATGGGCTAGAGCTACCTAGTGCATTGACTATTGGTCCTGATAATGCTCTTTATCTGATCAACCGAGGCGGCGTGCCAGGAAAAGGGCAAGTCATCAGAATTGAGAATCCAAGCTCTGTTGTGTGAACCTACTATAAAGTCGTGACCAACAGATAAGAGTCTCTCTCCCCCCAACACAAGAGCAAGACTCCTACAAATTGGATAGCAAGTTTCAAGCGCGAGCAATGCCAGCTCCTCTCAATAGGGAGGCAATATTGCCGTGGATGCTTGATTTCCACATCCCAGTCATTGGGACTCGTTGTCTCTGATACCGTACAAAATTCCACAACCTACCAACACTCGATCTAAATCTAAGTAAGTATGAAATTCAAGTCATTTGCTCTTACATTTCTCTCCCTTTGTGTTGCTACTACTTATGGAACGAAAGCTGCACAAGCAGCAGAACTGAAAGTAGTTGCTGACCAGCTTAACAACCCACGGAATTTTGACTGGGATAAACAGGGCAACATTTATCTGACAGAAAGTGGTGCCGGAGGAGATGGAAACGGCGGAGTCAACTGTATACCATCACCCAGCGCCGGATATATTCCTTTATGTTCTGGTAAAACTGGTAGCGTTGTCAAAATTGCTCCAGACGGTACAAAAACAACTGTACTCTCGAATCTCCCATCTCTAGCATTATCGCCTTCTGGGGAACAAGCTGCCGGTCCTGCGGACTTCAAATTTGATTCCAAAGGCAACGCTTATGTTTTGTATGGCTTAGCTGGCGACCCGAACTTGCGCGATCAGGTGTTAGGTGAACCTGCTCTCGGACAACTCTACAAACTAGACTTAAAGACTGGTTCGCTGACAAGTCTTGCTGATTTTGCAGCTTACGAAGCCAAATATAATCCCGATGGCTCTGATGTAATTAACAACCCTTATTCGATGACAATTAAGGGTGATACTGCTTACGTCATCGATGGGGGCGGCAACTCGATATATTCTGTGGATCTCAATGGCGGCGGTATTAAGAACGTAACTGGGTTCCCTACCAAATACTTAGATCCGAGTACCCTCCAATACCCAACTCTTCCTGAAGGTTTGACAGAGGAAGCACTTCAATTTAATCCAAACGCTCAAGCAGTTCCCACAGCGATCGCAGTTGCCCCCGATGGTAGCTTAACAGTTGGTGAATACACTGCTTTTCCTTATCCAGAAGGTAAAGCACGTATCTATTCAGTTAACCCAGATGATTTGTCAATAAAAACCATCGCTGATGGCTTTACACAACTGACTGGCGTGGCATACGACTCTGAGGGAGATTTGTATGCATTGCAACACATCAATCAGTCAGAATGGAAAGCAATTGAACAGGGCGGTAATATTATCGGTGATCTAAGTTCTTCTGTGATTAAAATCGGCAAGGATGGTTCTCGCGAAACTATCTGGAGTGGTAATGGACTGGAAGCTGCTGCTGGATTATTTTTCGGTCCTGATGGTGATTTATATATCTCAAATCGAGACAGACTCGTCGCAGGCGAACGAGGAGGACAACTCGTCAAGCTTGCTCTCAAATCTGGTGCCGACGCAACCAAAGTTCCTGAACCCGGTTCTGTAATTGCTTTATTAGCAACTGCCGCTTTAGGCGCAAAAGCAATGAAGCGCAAGCGTCAACAAGAACTGTTGGATAAGGTTGAAACCATCTAATTCCTTGGCAATTTTCTTAGGCATTGCTTAGCAATACCTAAGAAATAGGCTGCTACCTTAAATTGAAAGTTTTGTTTCAAAAAGGCAACAGCTCAAATTCGGGATTCCCAGACTAGGTCTGGGAACGACATAAACCTAAGTAAGAGTATAACTCACAACACCGAAGAATCACTATGGGATTAGTCAAAAATTTATCATTTGCCTTAGTAGGTGCCGGCTTTCTTGTAGCGGCGGCGGCGGCTCAAGCGATGGCATTAAGCTTAACGTACGATCGCTCTATAGGTGAGCCTGGTTTCGGTCCTGGACAACTGTTTGTTCCCCAAGGCATAGCGGTAGATAGCCAAGGGAATACCCTTGTATCTAACGGACGCGGTGTTAACCCGGATGGTACTCCTAACTACAGCCTTGGTAACAAAATTGAAAAATTTAGTCCTAGCGGTCAGTATATTGGAGCAATTGGCTCCGGCGGCACAGGACCCGGACAGTTTGACGAGCCAACAACTGTAGACTTTAATCCAGTAACAGGGGATCTGTATGCAGGTGATGTTTACAACAACCGCATCAATCAATACGATTCTCAGGGTAACTTTATTAGATCCTTTGCAAATGGACAATTTACCCCTCTGGTTCCTGATAGGCTTTTCTTTGGACCATCTGGTGTGACATTTGACAAAGCTGGCAACGTGTACGTTGGTGATTTTAACGGCGAAAGGATTCTTAAATTTACATCAGACGGACAGCCACTTGGTGTCATTGGTGGTACCAGAGGCACTGCACCTGGTGAGTTTCAAGGTGTAGCAGGTATAAGAATTTCCCCAGTTAGTGGAAATATCTTTGTAGCAGACCAGTATAACAACCGCGTTCAAGTACTCGATCCAAATGGTAATCCTCTGTTGGCATTTGGTTCAGCAGGTAGCGGATCTGGACAGCTTCAACAGCCAATTGGCATCGAAGTGGACGAAGAAGAGAATGTTTATGTAGCTGATTCTATCAACAGCCGCGTTCAGGTATTCGATAAAAACGGTAACTTCTTGACTTCCTTCGGTGAAAATGCCCGCGATGCATCAGGTAACCCTGTACCGCCTCCAGCATTAACTGGTCCTCCTTTTGGCGACCCCCTTGACCTCACTCCAGGCAGATTTAACTGGACGGGTGGCACAACCCTCAAAGATGGCAAGCTGTATGTTGGCGATTTCTTCCAAGGTCGTGTCCAAGTATTAAACGTTGTTAAGGACGGCGCAACCAAAGTACCCGAACCAGCCTCACTATTAGGTCTAGGCTTGTTAGGAATTGGCGCTACTGCCTCGACATTGCGGAAAAAGCAGCAAAAGGCAACCCTCAGCTTAGAGGAACCAGAAAAAGCTGCTGTTTAGACACTTGTAAGTTTGTACTTCCTCAACCTTAACTTTGTTTAGTCTCGTTCCCAGGCAATTGCCTGGGAACGAATTCCTAGATTTTTTAGCTCCATCGCATAACTAAATAATTATAAAGTAATGGTTTCTGCAAGTTATCTAGAAAAAACAACAGTTAGTGCAATTGACTTGCTGCATCGCTGGCTGAAACATCGGATTTCTAGTCAAGGTCTTACCTGGCTAGATGAAAAGATAGATCAAGTTAAAAGCGGTGTCAATACCTCAATGTTTTTCAGCGCGTTTAGCGCCGTGCCTCGTTATACAGGCAAAAATGATTTACAACTGACACTAGAAGAACTAGAAGCAGCCTCCACAGCCCGGACAGGTTGGTTTCCCAGTTATTGGAGCGTAGATCAAGCCGCTCGCACCTTACTGGTACTGAGTTTACCGCAGTCCAACGAAGAGAAATACGTCCGGACGCTGGAGCGAGTTTTTACAGCCGCCGATATGGGAGAGCTGATTGCACTCTATCAGGCTTTACCGCTTCTAGCGTATCCAGAAAAGTTTCGCACTCGTGCAGCTGAGGGAGTTCGCAGCAATATGACAGCAGTCTTCAATGCTGTGGCGTTGCGAAATCCCTATCCAGCAGAGTATCTAGATGACGTTGCTTGGAACCAGATAGTCTTGAAAGCTTTGTTTGTGGGCAGCCCTTTACATCTTATTCAAGGACTTGATCGGCGTGCAAATCCAGAACTAGCGACTATGCTAGTTGATTATGCCCACGAACGTTGGGCAGCCTACCGCACAGTATCTCCCGAACTTTGGCGACTGGTGGGGCGATTTGCCAACAATGCGATGTTAGCGGATTTGGAGCGCGTAATACAAGCGAACGATCCAGTTGAACAAGCCGCAGGGGCGATCGCTCTTGCTGAGTGTCCTTTACCAGATGCTCAACAACTCCTTGCCCGTTATCCTAATCTACAGGCTCAAATTCAAGCAGGGCATCTTACTTGGAACAGCTTAACTCTTTCCTTGTAAGCGTTTCAGACAAGCTCATTACCCATTTTGTAACTAGGAACACCAGTCGCATGATGTATATCGATCCTCACATTCACATGAGCTCCCGCACAACCGACGATTACCAGAAGATGCAGGAGTCTGGCATTGTAGCTGTGATAGAGCCTGCCTTTTGGTTTGGACAACCCCGCACCAACGTCGGCTCATTCCAAGATTACTTTAGCAGCTTGGTCGGGTGGGAACGGTTTCGGGCCGCTCAGTTTGGTATCCGCCATTATTGCACGATTGGCTTGAACTCCAAAGAAGCCAATAATGAACCATTGGCAGAGCAAGTCATGGAACTTTTGCCTCTGTACGCTTGTAAAGAGGGTGTCGTTGCCATTGGTGAAATTGGCTATGACGACATGACACAGGCAGAAGACAAATACTTCCGTCTACAGTTAGAACTGGCAAAAGAACTCGAGATGCTGGTGCTGATTCATACACCGCACCGCAACAAAAAGGCAGGCACCAGTCGCACTATGGATGTCTGTATCGAGCATGGGTTAGATCCATCAAAGGTGATTATGGATCATAACAATGAAGAGACTGTACAGGAAGTTTTGGATCGAGGCTTCTGGGCAGCTTTTACAATTTACCCCAACACCAAAATGGGGAATGCCCGGATGGTTGAAGTTGTGCGCCAATATGGATGCGATCGCATCATCGTAGACAGCAGTGCAGACTGGGGAGTCAGCGATCCACTCGCGGTCCCCAAGACTGCCCAACTGATGCAAGAAAGAGGAATTCCAGAAGCGCATATCCGAGCAGTCTGTTATGAAAATGCCCTTGCTGCTTACAGCCAAAGCGGTCAAATTCAAGAGTCAGACTGGCTCAACCCAACCCCCATCGACCAACGACAGCTATTCAGCGGTAACTCCGTGCTTCGGGGACAAAAACCCATCGTCGAGTCCCCCACCCGCGAATTTGCATTGATTGAGTAAAAAGTCAATAGTTTCTTCATCTCCCTTATATCACTCATCTCCCTCCCCCTCCTCACCATGAACGCTGCACTCTCCTCCCCTCGCATTTGGGCGTATCTACAATTAATGCGACCTGCTAATATCGTCACCGCATGGGCAGATATCTTAGCTGGATTCGCTGCTTCTGGGTGCGCTGTCTTTATTTCCCTATCTCCTTATCTGCCAATCTCTCCATCTTCCTCTAATTTGACACCACTGGCATGGTTACTTCTAGCAACCACAGGTCTATACGGCGGTGGCATTATTTTTAACGATGTATTTGATGCGGATATAGACGCTGTAGAAAGACCAGAACGACCTATTCCCAGTGGTAGAGCATCCCGTATGGGAGCAGCGATTTTGGGAAGTTTGCTTTTGAGTGCTGGCATCCTGGCAGCCTCTCAAGTGAGTTTGTTGAGTGCCACTCTAGCTTTTGGCATTGCTGCTGCTGCCATCCTCTACGATGCTTACAGCAAGCATCATCCTATTTTTGGTCCAATCAATATGGGCGTGTGTCGTGGCGGCAACTTATTGCTTGGCGTCAGCGCGGTATCACCAATGGTATCAAACTATTGGTTTTTAGCATTGATTCCCGTTGTTTACATTGCTGCTATAACAACTCTCAGCCGGGGTGAAGTTCATGGAGGCAAAAGTAGCACTGGTATTCTTACACTCATACTCATTGCTACAGTCATTAGTGGATTACTGAGCTTAGGCTTGTTAAAAAATTATCACCTGCTTGCAGTATTGCCTTTCGTTGTATTGCTAGCTGTGCGGGTGTTACTCCCTTTTATCAAGGCTGTCAGCGAACCGACTCCAGAAAATATCCGTACGGCTGTGCGCGCAGGAGTCCTATCACTTATTGTTTTAGATGCTACAGTCGCTGCTGGTTTTGCTAGCTTGCCATACGGTTTGCTGGTGTTAATCCTGTTACCAATTTCAATGGCATTGTCACAAATCTTTGCTGTTACCTGAAGCACGCGTTAAAATTATAACAAAAGACCAAAAGAAGCGAGTACGCAGGATAAATGCTACTCTGGCACCGCGAGTCACCGTGCATCTTGTGCGAAAACAAAAAAGCTCACACTTTTGACCTGACTTCACGTAACAAAGAAACGGATAATGCGGATTCTCATTTATTCTTACAACTATCATCCGGAGCCAATTGGAATTGCTCCTTTAATGACTGAACTGGCAGAAGGACTCGTAAAGCAAGGTCATGAAGTGCGAGTGATTACGGGAATGCCGAATTATCCCCAGCGCGAGATTTACGAAGAGTATCGCGGCAAGTGGTACGTTACAGAACGAAAAAATGGCGTGACCATCCAGCGGAGTTACCTGCGAATCAAGTCTAAACCCAATCTTATAGATAGGCTGCTATTGGAGTTAAGCTTTGTATTCACAAGCTTGCCACAAGCACTGAATGGTTGGCGACCTGATGTTATTCTCCTGACAGTACCACCACTGCTAGTAACCCTACCAGCAACACTACTAGGTTGGCTATATAATTGCCCAGTGGTACTGAATGTACAGGATATATTGCCAGAAGCCGCTGTGCGCGTTGGACTAATCACAAACAAATGGATGATTCGCGCTTTGCAAGCTATAGAGCAATTTGCATACCGTAGCGCCCACACCATTAGCGTGATTGCCGATGGGTTTGTTGAAAATTTACTCCAGAAGGGAGTACCAGCGCAAAAAATTGTCTGCATTCCCAACTGGGTGAACGTTAATTTTATCCGCCCCTTACCAAAAAAGAGCAACCCATTTCGCATTGCCTATCAACTAGAAGACAAGTTCGTAGTGGTTTACTCTGGCAACATTGCCCTGACACAAGGATTAGAGACAGTCATTGAAGCCGCGTCTCGGCTGTGTCATATTCCAGAAATCGTCTTTGTCATTGCTGGAGAAGAACGAGCATTGCAAAGATTGCAGGCATATTGCCAAAAATGCGGGGCTGATAACGTGTTGCTTCTACCTTTAGTACCACGAGAAAAACTACCCGAAATGTTGGCAGCGGCGGATGTCGGTTTGGTGGTGCAAAAGCGCAATGTCATTTCCTTCAATATGCCTTCCAAAATCCCACTGTTGTTAGCTAGTGGTCGTGCTATTATCGCCTCAGTTCCCGCCTCTGGTACAGCAGCGCGAGCAGTGCGCAAGAGTGGCGGTGGCGTAGTTGTAGCACCAGAATCACCGCAAGCGCTCGCAGATGGAATCATGGATTTGTATACCAATCCAGCAAAAGTTGCAAAGCTAGGTCACAAAGGAAGACAGTTTGCTGTTGAACGCTATTCATTCGAGCAAGCCTTAGTTGAGTACGAAGCTTTATTCACTGAAGTGATTGCGGCAAGCTCTCAATCACCAACTGTCGGGATGCTACCAAAATTAACTTCAAGCGAATCTATTATCGATATTTAAGTCATTAGTCATTAATCATTATCGGCGTCAGAACTTTAGAACATCTCCCCCAATCCCCACTTAAGTGGGGACTCACAGTTCCCTCATTCCTGATTTCCTAAATAATCATGATCCCAGAAAAGCTCAAGCAAACCGACCAATGCCTGATCGAGCTGCTGCGCGATCGCCTCTCTCTTCTGAGTGCATCAAAAATTCCAGCCGAGGAGCAACTTGCTCAAGTGCGACCCTTACTTGCCTCTGCTGGTCTTCCTGAATCAATTTGGACAAATCTCGTCAACAGTTGTCAAGCGGCAATTTCGACTGATACTTCATTGTCAATGGCACACAAAGCCATACCCCGAAATATCACCATCATCGGTGGACGTGGTAGGATGGGTAGATTCTTCACCCAGCAATTGACTGCGGCGGGTCACAATGTGAGTATTCTCGAAAATGAAGATTGGGAATACGCAGATCAACTGCTAGGTTCTGCTGAACTTGTGATCGTCTGTGTTCCAATTAAGTGGACAGTAGATGTGATCAAGCGTGCATCTCAATACCTTGCTCCAACCACAGCACTTTGTGACATCACAAGTCTCAAAACTGAGCCAGTTCAAGCGATGCTGGAATACCATCGTGGTCCAGTCATGGGATTACATCCGATGTTTGGTCCAAATGTCAAATCTTTTGCCCAAGAAAAAGTAGTAGCTTGTCCAGGTCGCAAAGACGATTCATTTGAGTGGTTATTAGATTTTATTAAGAGTCAGGGCGGCGAAGTCATTGTCTCTACACCTGAAGAACACGACTACATGATGGTGATTATTCAGGCAACGAGGCACTTCTCCAGATTTAGCGTCGGTGTTTTCTTAGCCCAAGAAGGGATTGACATAGAGCGCAGCTTGTCCATGTCAAGCCCAAGCTACCGCCAAGAAATAGACATCATCAAGCGTTTGTTTGCCCAAAGCCCACACTTGTGTGTGGACATTATGCTTGCGACCCAAGACAGATGCCAAGCAATTGCTAAGTTAGCTGATACTTACAACCGCTTGGCGAGGTTAGTTGCACGCAAAGATCGAGCTGCATTAATCGAGGAATTTGAAAATGCTCAAAGCTTTTTTAGCGAGGAAAACATCAGTTCTCCCAAGCTGAGTCAGGAAAACCATGCTGATCGACATCTTTCACGATACCGTATGCCCGTGGTGCCGAATCGGTCATAAGCATCTTTTTGATGCCTTGGCACAATCTCAAGAGACAGTCAAAATTCGCTGGCATCCATTTCTCTTAGACTATTCTATTCCTGCTGGTGGTTACGAATTTCGCTCTTATATGCAGGAGAGGAAAGGCATAGAACCGCAAGCACTTCAGCAGCTCTTTGAGTACGTGCAAGGTGTGGGTAATGCGGCAGGAGTAAAATTAGATTTCAACAAAATTCGTTTAGCTGTCAATAGTACCCTTTCCCATCGGTTGATTACGCTAGCACCGGATCACATCAAAAACGATGTTGTGCAAGCAGTTTACAAAGCTTACTTTGAAGACGGTTTGAACCTCGGGGACCTCGACGTTATTGTTGCTATTGGCACAGAAGCTGGTATGGATTCTACCGAATTACGACTGCAATTAAGCGGTAATGCTGCACTTGATGCAGTTCTAGCGGAATCAACATTTGCTCGTTTTAATGGCATCACGAGCGTGCCTTTTTACATTATCAACAACAAAGTTAAAGTTGACGGTTCACACTCACCAGAGGTGTTCCAACAAGCTCTCAATCGTGCCGCACTTATAGAAATATCCGCAAAAATATGGTAGTAGACATTAGGCAGAAGACTACATTTAATAATCTGCAGCCCATCCAGCAAAGTTTCACGGTGACCTTCAACTACGGGGTGCATTTTACCACAGGTGTGTTTGATATAAGAAATTCCTTATTGGCACAAGTGATTGCTGCTGATGGGGACGCTGGACCAAAAAAAGTTTTAGCAGTCGTAGATTCAGGATTATTACAGTCTCGACGTCCGCTGCTTAAGCAAATAGCTGCGTATTGCGATCGCTATTCAGATACGCTCAAACTTGCTGCTGATCCCATCGTCGTAATGGGAGGAGAAGAAGCCAAAAACGATCCAGATGAACTCTCAAAAATTCACCAAATCATTGATGAAGCAGGAATTTGCCGCCACTCCTACATCTTAGGAATTGGTGGAGGTGCAATGTTAGACTTAGTTGGATATGCAGCAGCCACAGCGCATCGGGGAATTCGTCTGATTCGCATTCCGACGACAGTGTTGGCACAAAATGATTCTGGTGTCGGCGTTAAAAATGGAATCAACGCCTTTGGCAAAAAGAATTTTCTTGGCACATTCGCCCCACCCTATGCAGTTTTAAATGATTTTACCTTCTTGACTTCCCTGGATGACCGTGACTGGCGTTCTGGAATCGCAGAAGCAATAAAAGTAGCGCTGATTAAAGATGCTGACTTTTTTGAGTACATCCGTACTCACGCCCACGCGCTTGTGTGTCGAGACATGAACTCGATGCAAAACGTTGTTTACCGGTGTGCGCAGTTGCACATGGATCACATTGCTCATAAGGGTGATCCCTTTGAAAAAGGTTCATCTCGTCCATTAGATTTTGGTCATTGGGCAGCGCATAAACTTGAGCAGCTAACAAATTATAGACTACGTCATGGAGAAGCAGTAGCGATCGGCATTGCTTTAGATGCTACCTATTCCTACCTTGTAGGGCAGCTTTCTCGGTTAGAATGGCGGCGGATATTGAATACGCTGTTGTCACTAGGCTTTACGTTGTACGTTCCGGAACTGTCTGAGAAAATGACAGAAGACGAACATCCTCGTTGCTTGTTCCGGGGGCTAAGTGAGTTTCGGGAACACCTGGGCGGAGAATTAACCCTAACGCTCTTGCAACGCATAGGAAAAGGTATTGAAGTTCACGAGGTAGACATATCTCTGTTTCGCCAAGCAATTTGGTTGTTGAGCGAGTTTTACGATTCTTCGTTACCCGCCACAGGTTGGGAATGTGCCATGTGAAGCGGCTGAAATTTATAAAAAAAACCACAGATGGACACAGATGAACACAGATAAATTATCTGCGTGCATCTGCGTGCATTTGCGGTTCCAATAAACTCTGTTGAGAGTTTATTTTGAACAAGTGAGCGTGAAAGGTAAGAGGCGGGACTAGGAAGAGATATGAAAATAGAGACAAATACAAATAACAGTTTTCACCTAACCTACTGCACAAATATTCATCCTGGTGAAGAGTGGAGCAAAGTCTTTGCCAACTTAAAGCAATATATTCCTGCACTTAAAGCAAAGCTATCCCCAGACAAACCGTTTGGGATTGGATTGCGTTTGGCAGACGTCGCCACAAGAGAACTGTTGCAAGGAAACGCTTTGGCTGAGTTTCAATCATGGTTGACGCAACAAGACTTATACGTGTTTACCTTGAATGGTTTTCCCTTTGGTGGATTTCATAGGCAAGTCGTGAAAGACCAAGTTTATGCACCGGATTGGTCAAAGCAGGAGCGGTTGGACTATACTTTACGACTGGTAAACATCCTGGCACAACTGTTGCCTCCTGGTAAAGAGGGCAGCATTTCTACACTGCCGTTGTCATATAAGCCCTGGTTCAAAGGCAATCCACTTTTCCTCGCTTCCATTACAACTAGCGCCAGCCTCAACATAGCACGGGTGGTGGCTCAAATGGTACGCATTAAAAGCGACACAGGAAAAGTTTTGCACTTGGATCTGGAACCTGAACCAGATGGATTAATAGAAAATGCTGCTGAAGTTGTTGATTATTTCCAGACGCATTTACTGCCTATCGGTGGAGAGTATTTAGCAACGCATTTGAGGATTTCTCAACAAGCAGCTGAGGCTCTTATATTAGAACACGTACGCATTTGTTACGATACCTGCCATTTTGCTGTGGAGTATGAAAACCCAGCTTCCGTTTTCCAGCAATTTCAAGCCGCAGGAATTCAAATTGGTAAAATTCAAATCAGTGCTGCGTTGCAGGTGGACATCCCCACTGATATTGAACAGCGCCGTCTGGTAAAAGAGCGGTTGTTACCTTTTGCTGAATCTACGTATTTACACCAAGTGATAGCACGCGAGAGCACTGGGCGGCTACGTCATTATTCAGATTTGGAAAAGGCTCTCCCAGACCTAGAGCATACCACGGCTTCCCAATGGCGGATTCACTTCCACGTCCCCATTTTTATCCACGATTACCAACTGTTTCAGTCTACACAAGACGACATTTCTAACGTGTTAGATTTACTACACAGCAATCCTGCCTGCAACCACCTGGAAATTGAAACTTACACCTGGGAAGTGTTGCCTCAGGAGATGAAACTGGATTTAGCAGCATCAATCCAACGAGAGTATGAGTGGGTGTTATCAAAAATGTTAGTGAATAGCCCCTTTTTGGAGTTGATCAGCTGTTAAAGGCTGTTTGTAAAGAAAGCATATTTAGTAGCGCGTCCAGTCTCATTTAGTGCATTATGATTCTGTTGTGGGACGGACGTCTCGCCGGTCCTAGGCGGGCAAGATGCCATACGTGTCAACAATCACGTTCAAACCTTTATCCCAGGTTGGTTTTACCCCTCCCCTTAATCCCCTCCCCTTTACAAGGGGAGGGGCGGTTTTGGCACAAGACAAAACCGGGGTGGGGTTCCGTGGAAAATCGTGGGATAGCCGCTCTACTACTAAATTGATAATAAATTTATTGACACTACATTATGAATAAAACAGTTGTTCTCAACGTTGTAGGATTGTCACCTAGCCTGTTAGGGGAGCATACACCGTCGCTGTCAAGTTGGGCGGCTTCTGGGAAAGTCGTTCCAGTTGCACCCGTGTTACCTGCTGTCACCTGCACAGCTCAAGCAACTTATCTCACAGGGAAGTTGCCAAATGAACATGGGATTGTTGCGAATGGCTGGTATTTTCGCGACGAATGTGAAGTAAAATTTTGGCGACAGTCTAATAAACTTGTACAGGCTCCTAAAGTTTGGGATATGGCTCGCTCGCTAGACCCATCTTTTACCTGCGCCAATTTGTTCTGGTGGTACAATATGTACTCCTCAGCGGATTATACAGTCACCCCCAGACCAATGTATCCGGCTGATGGTAGAAAATTACCCGATATTTATACGCAACCCGAAGAATGGCGATCGCCCCTCCAGTCCGAACTCGGTCAGTTTCCTCTGTTCAATTTTTGGGGTCCCAACACATCGATTGCTTCTACCCAGTGGATCGCCGCCTCAGCTAAGTGGGTGGAAGAACGCAACAACCCGACGTTGACACTGATTTATTTGCCTCATCTGGACTACTGCTTGCAAAAGTTTGGTCCTGAAGATAACCGAGTCACCAAGGATTTACAAGAAATTGATGCTGTTTGTGGCGATTTGATTCAATACTACGAAAATCGCGGCGCTCAAGTCATTATTCTCTCAGAATACGGTATCACACCCGTCTCCCAACCCGTCCACCTCAATCGGGTACTGCGGGAAAATGGTTTGCTAGCCGTGCGCGAAGAATTGGGGCGAGAACTACTTGATCCAGGAGCAAGTAAGGCATTTGCTGTCGCTGACCATCAAATTGCTCATGTTTATGTCAACGATCCATTTTACATACCCAAAGTGCGATCGCTCTTAGAAGACACTCACGGCGTTGCTCAAGTTTTAGGCGAAGACGAAAAGCCAGCTTACGGTTTGGATCACACAAGATCAGGGGAATTGGTGGCGATCGCCAATCCAGATGCTTGGTTTACATATTACTACTGGCTTGATGACAATCGAGCGCCGGATTTTGCCAGAACAGTTGATATTCATCGTAAACCTGGTTATGATCCTGTAGAATTATTCGTTGATCCCCATATTAAACTTCCCAAATTCAAAATCGGTTTAAAACTTCTGAAAAAGCAGCTAGGTTTTCGCTACTTAATGGATGTCATTCCCTTAGATGCTAGCTTAGTACGCGGTTCTCATGGTTGCGTTACTGCTCCTGGTAATGGACCATTGTTTATGACTCGTCAAACTCACTTGCTTGAGTCTGAGTCAATCGCAGCGACAGATGTTTGCCACTTAATCCTCAAACATCTTCATTAGAACTTTGACAAAAGTCAATTTGGATGAAAATGAAACCACAGATGTAGACAAGGGAGGCGGTGAGACAGCGCTACGGCTGGAGGGTTTCCCGTTCGCCGCTGTTGCGTTCCGTTGGCGCAGCCTCTCCGATAGGAGAAGGAAAGGGTACACAGATACACACAGATAAATAACTCGTGTTAATCTGTGTGCATCTGATGTTGAGCCACGAGCACGCTCAAATTCGCTCATTCAAAAATAATTAAGAAATTTTCAATTTGAGCATGATCACCAGAGCTAGAGCTTTGTCCATTCCGGCTCATTCTCGTTTTTATATAAAAATAACTCTATATTATCATAACAAATACTTGCTTTGCAAGCTCCTTAATCATTTACTTCTAAAGAGAGAAACATTTTCTAACCCAAGGTGGACGCGGGAAAATCCCCTCATTTCTTCCAAGGGATTCTACTTAAGTATTAAAGTAAAAGCAAAAAAATTGACACAACTATCAAAAAATTGTTCATGTATCAATGCTTAACATTTAGATACGCTAATCTCATACCGAGTAGCATTCAAATCTAAATGTTTGCCGTTGTGTTTTGACTGTTGATGGTAATCTGTTACCAGTCATAACCTGACAGTAAAAAATGTTACCTATTTGAATGCAACATGGTATCAAGACAGGTTTGCTGGTCCGTTTTCTGTTGGCAATACGCTTCTTATTCAAATAGATAATTGCAACAAGATCCACTTTGGGACAAGTTATGTATCGTCCTTTTTGCTCCCAGTTCTTTGTTGTATTATCTTTCTCTTACGAGTATTTGTGATTGACATTGGTAGGTACACAAAACTCGTTGAAAGTCAATGGTCAAAATTTTGACTATTGGCTGATGACTCATGACTTATGACTACTTCAGAGAAATTGCCCATGATTGTTGATTCTCACTCGTACACAACTCTTGGCGGCATAGGTGTATCTCGCTCCATCAGCGAAGTACAGATGGACACGGCTCTAGATGAAATTTTGTTTCACCTGGACTCTCAGCGTGGCGGTTTGCTTAAAAGCAGCTATGAATATCCAGGGCGATACAAAAGATGGGCGATTGGATTTGTCAATCCACCATTGGAATTAACAACACGCGAGAGAACCTTCACGCTAAGAGCGCTCAACAACAGAGGCAAAGTGCTTCTACCAGTACTTTTTAACAGATTGTCAGCGCATTCTCAACTTCAGGAAGTCAAGTTAGATAATGATTGCATGGTTGGCTTTGTGCAGCCAGCAGTCCAACTGTTTACAGAAGAAGAGCGCAGTAAGCAACCTTCAGCATTTACAGTTGTCCGCGATATTCTCCATGCTTTTTCTAGTGATGAAGACGAGCATCTAGGACTGTATGGAGCGTTTGGATATGACTTAGTGTTCCAATTTGAGCCAATTCCTCAGCGTCTGGAACGTCCTATTGATCAGCGGGATTTGGTACTGTACTTACCAGATGAACTGATAGTTGTTGACTACTACTTGCAAGAAGCATATCGTGTGCAGTATGAGTTTGAAACAGCGCATGGCAGTACCAAAAATCTTCCACGAACAACAGAGTCTATTGATTATAAAGGAGAGCAACGTGTTCCGGCTCAACGATCTGACCATGAGCCAGGGGAGTATGCAAACCAAGTAGAAGTCGCACTAGATTACTTCCGTCGGGGAGACTTATTTGAAGTCGTTCCTTCTCAAAGCTTTTTTGAATCCTGCTCTGAACCACCCAGCAAATTATTCCAAACTTTACAGCAAATCAATCCCAGTCCCTATGGGTTTATATTTAATTTAGGTGGAGAGTACATTATTGGTGCCTCTCCAGAAATGTTTGTACGAGTTGAAGGTAGGCGCGTAGAGACGTGTCCAATTAGTGGGACGATTAGCCGAGGACAAGATGCTCTCGATGATGCGGAGCAAATTCGTCAACTGCTCAACTCTGGTAAAGAAGAAGCAGAACTGACCATGTGTACTGACGTAGATCGCAATGATAAATCGCGAATCTGCGAACCTGGATCGGTACAAGTGATTGGTCGTCGCCAAATAGAATTGTATAGCCATTTGATCCATACAGTGGATCATGTCGAGGGATTACTACGACCTGAGTTTGATGCTTTGGATGCATTTTTGAGCCATACTTGGGCAGTCACAGTGACAGGCGCACCCAAACGCTCAGCGATGCAATTTCTCGAAAACCACGAACGTAGCGCTCGACGCTGGTATGGTGGAGCTGTTGGTTACTTAAGCTTCAATGGCGATTTTAACACTGGCTTGATTTTGCGAACAATTCGGCTAAAAGATTCAATCGCCGAGGTGAGAGTTGGCGCGACAATTCTGTATGACTCCTTGCCTTCAGCAGAAGAACAAGAGACAATGACCAAAGGAGCAGCTTTATTTGAGACAATTCGCCGCGCAAATCAAGGGATAAAACCGGAAGAATGCAGCCCAATTACATTGAGCGCCTGCATTGCCAATGTCGAATCTGGTAAGCGGATCTTACTGATTGACTACGAAGACTCATTTGTTCACACACTCGCAAATTATATCCGCCAAACTGGCGCTCAAGTCATGACACTACGTCATGGGTTCTCAGAATCGCTGTTTGACGCAGAACGCCCAGACTTAGTTGTATTCTCTCCTGGTCCTGGTAAGCCGAGTGATTTTCGTGTTCCAGAAACTGTACAAGCTTGCTTGCGTCGGCAAATTCCGATTTTTGGAGTCTGTTTGGGACTACAAGGGATTGTTGAATCGTTTGGTGGAGAACTAGGAGTTCTCAACTATCCTCAACACGGTAAATCCTCACGGATTTCTGTCAGCGATTCAAATTCTGTTCTCTTCAAGAATTTACCACAATCATTTTCTGTCGGTAGATACCATTCCTTGTTTGCCCTACCGCAAAAATTGCCAGCACAACTGAAGGTAACAGCAATTTCAGATGACGATGTGATCATGGCAATTGAGCATCAAACACTTCCTGTTGCGGCTGTCCAGTTTCATCCAGAATCGATCATGACTCTAGCAGGAGAACTTGGTCTGGCAATCATCAAAAATGTCGTACGTGCGTACACCCAAACTGAAGAGTCATTAGTCATTAGTCAATAATTGTAGAGACGCGCCACGGCGCGTCTCTACATGAGATTTACGCTCAATACTCGCTTCGTCTACCCTCATCCCCCTCGTCTTTCCCACCTTATGAGTTACTCAGGCGCTACTGCAAATGTCCGTCCACGCCACATTCTCGAAGAGATTGTGTGGTATAAAAAGGAAGAAGTCGCACAAATGCGGCAAGAACTGCCACTAGCGACTTTGCAACAACAGTTAACTGCTGCTCCGAGTGTACGAGATTTCTTGGCTGCTTTAAAGCAAAGTCCCCATAAGCCAAGCCTGATTGCAGAGGTCAAGAAAGCATCACCAAGTCGTGGAGTTCTCCGGGCTGATTTTGATCCAGTGGCGATCGCCCAAGCATATGAACAAGGTGGCGCAGCTTGTCTATCTGTTCTAACTGACTCTAAGTTCTTTCAAGGCAGTTTTGACAACTTGCGTAAGATCAGGCAGCAAGTCGCACTCCCACTTTTGTGCAAAGAGTTTGTTATTGATATCTACCAAATCTATTATGCACGGGTTGCAGGCGCAGATGCTGTACTACTGATTGCCGCCATCCTAAGCGATGAGGAACTTCAAGACTTTTTGCGCGTGATTCACGATTTGGGGATGAAAGCTTTGGTAGAAGTTCATACCTTAGCGGAACTGGATCGAGTGCTAAAACTTGAAGATTTGCGCTTGGTGGGGATCAATAATCGCAATCTCGAAGATTTTACCGTGGATCTTGGACTGACTCAGCAACTACTCGAACAGCGGCGATCGCATTTGCAAAGCTTCGGTCTTACCATCGTCAGTGAATCTGGTATATATACCTCTGCAGATTTATCTCTTGTGGCAGAAGCGGGTGCCCGTGCTGTTCTGGTAGGAGAGTCATTAGTCAAACAAGCTGATTTAGAGCAGGCTGTGCGAAATCTGCTTAACAAAGAGCCAGAAGTGACAAAGGAAAAATAGCCATGAAAGCTATGGTGATAACGGGCTTCGGAGGTTCAGAAGTTTTTGCTCAAACAGAGGTAGATAAACCGGTACCAGGTAAAAACGAAGTTCTGGTCAAGGTTTATGCAACTTCAGTTAATCCTGCTGACTGTGGAGTGCGTCGAGGACTTTTTGGACCAAGAATACAACTACCTGCAATTCTAGGCTACGACGTTTCAGGAGTCGTTGAGGCAATTGGAGAAAACGTCAGAGATTTTCAGGTAGGTGACGAAGTCTATTACGCCATAGGACTCATGGATGGTCATGGTGCAAATGCCGAATATAATGTAGCTAATGAGTCGATTGTTGCAAAGAAACCCGCAAACTTATCGCATACAGAAGCGGCGAGTGTGCCGGTGGCAGGCGGTACTGCCTGGGCGGCTTTGTTCGATAGAGCAAGTATTAAAGTAGGCGAAACCGTACTGATTCACGGTGGTGCAGGAGGTGTAGGTTCTTTCGCCATCCAAATTGCCAAAGCAGCAGGTGCTTATATTTACACAACCTGCGGTAGTTATGATTTTGATTTGGTAAAGTCTATCGGTGCAGATAGAGTTATTGACTACCGCAACGAAAACTTTATCGACATTATCATGAAAGAAACGGGTAGTGAAGGAGTTGATGTCACTTTTTCTACCGTACCAGGCGAACTTTTAGCCCGAAGCCTGACAGTAACCAAAGTTGATGGTCGCGCTGTGACAGTCACAGGCGTACAAGGTGACCTCAGCCCTGCTACTTTCAAAAATATTACAGTTCACTTTGTACACTTAGAAAATCCCCGCCCTAAACTTGAAGCTTTGAAAAAGCTGATTGAACGGGGTCAAATCAAACCTGTGGTTGGAATGACGTTTCCACTCAATCAACTTGCCCAGGCTCATCAAAAACTTGAGGAAGGAGGCGTTGGTGTACACGGTAAGATTGTTGTACAAGTTACTGGCTCGTAGTTAAGGCTTAAGCCCTGACGACAAATTCAATACCCATTATTTAGGTGCATGAATCAGATGACTTCCATTTCCCAACGTTTTCAATCTTTAAGAAGTAATAACCAGTGCGCTCTCATTCCCTTTGTAACAGCAGGCGATCCTGATTTAGAAACTACAAGAGAAGCTTTACGCATTTTAGACCGCAATGGCGCGGACTTTATTGAATTAGGTGTTCCCTACTCCGATCCACTTGCAGATGGTCCTGTGATTCAAGCAGCAGCGACTCGTGCCTTGCAAAAGGGAACTAAATTAGAGCACGTGTTAGAGATAGTTGCACAAGAAAGCCCAAACCTGCAAGCACCGATTATTTTATTTACTTATTACAATCCAATTCTCAATCGTGGTGTTAAATCGTTTTTGGCACAAATCGCCGATGTTGGGGTCAAGGGATTAGTTGTCCCAGATTTGCCTTTAGAAGAAGCAGAAGAGGTTATTAACACTGCTGCCGAATTTGGCATAGAAGTCATTTTACTTGTCGCTCCTACCAGTTCCAAAGAGCGGATTGAGGCGATCGCCAAGTTTTCTCAAGGATTTATCTACCTTGTCAGTGTCACCGGTGTGACAGGTGTTCGCTCCCAATTGCAAGATCGTGTCAAGACTTTGCTAAACGAAATGCGCAGCATAACTGATAAACCAATTGGTCTTGGCTTTGGCATCTCTGGATCAGAACAGGCGCGTCAAGCAATGGATTGGGGCGCAGATGGCGTGATTGTTGGCAGTGCCTTTGTTCAAAGGTTAGCAAATGGTACTCCCGCTGAAGGACTACAAGCTATTGAACAACTTTCTCAAGAATTGAAAGCTGCGATCGCCCGCCCATCTCTTCAAACGGTGGGTTAAATACAGTTATCAGTTAACAGTTAACAGTGATCAGTCAACAGTTAACAGTCATCAATCAACAGTCAAAAACAACTGAAGAATTGTTAAGACTCCTAAAAAATTACTAGCAAGCTAAGAGGTTTGAATCGGTGGTCAGCATCTCAGATATCAATCAAATTGCATCTTCTACTGCAAGACCAGACCCCCTTGGGAGATTTGGCAAGTTCGGCGGTAAGTATGTTCCTGAAACCTTAATGCCTGCATTAAGCGAGTTAGAAGCAGCATATGCGCAATACCGCAACGACCCAAGCTTCCAAGAAGAGTTACAAAATTTACTCAAGGACTATGTGGGACGCTCCACTCCCTTATATTTTGCCGAGCGTCTCACGGCACACTACGCTAAACCTGATGGTACAGGAGCGCAAATATATCTAAAGCGGGAAGATTTAAACCATACAGGTGCGCATAAAATCAATAATGCTTTGGGTCAGGTGTTACTGGCAAAGCGCATGGGCAAACAGCGCATTATCGCTGAAACCGGAGCCGGTCAGCATGGGGTAGCAACTGCAACCGTGTGCGCTCGTTTTGGTTTGCAGTGCGTAATTTACATGGGCATCCATGATATGCAACGTCAAGCCCTTAACGTGTTTCGGATGAAGCTCATGGGGGCAGAAGTTCGTCCAGTCGAGGCTGGAACTGGAACCCTCAAGGATGCCACTTCTGAAGCAATTCGGGACTGGGTGACAAATGTGGAAACAACTCACTACATCCTCGGTTCTGTTGCAGGTCCTCATCCTTACCCGATGATCGTGCGCGACTTCCACGCTGTGATTGGCAAAGAAACTCGCGAGCAATCTCAAGAGAAATGGGGAGGAATACCTGATATTCTCTTGGCTTGTGTTGGTGGTGGTTCCAATGCAATTGGACTGTTCCATGAGTTTGTAGATGAGTCATCTGTGCGCTTGATTGGAGTTGAGGCTGCAGGTGAAGGTGTTGACACCGAGAAGCACGCAGCAACCCTCACACTGGGACGAATCGGCGTGTTGCACGGCGCTATGAGTTATGTACTACAAGATGACGATGGTCAGGTTGTCGAAGCACATTCAATTAGTGCTGGTTTAGACTATCCTGGCGTCGGTCCTGAGCATAGCTATCTCAAAGAACTTGGTCGCGCTGAGTACTACAGTGTTACAGATACTGAAGCTTTGGAGGCGTTGCAGCGTCTGTCTCAACTAGAAGGAATTATTCCAGCATTGGAAACCGCTCATGCGATCGCCTATCTAGAAAAGCTGTGTCCTCAATTGGATGGTAGCCCCCGAATCGTCATAAACTGCTCAGGCAGAGGCGATAAGGATGTGCAAACTGTTGCTAAAGTCCTCAATCCTTAGTCCAAACTCAAAAGTGAGCCAGCGCTGCTGTCGGGAAACCCTCCTGCAGCACTGGGTCCTCTGCCCTCTGCCTTTCTTGGATAACTACTCTTGACTTTTGACTAATGACTGGTGACTAATGGCTAGTGACTACTATTATTAACAGTTGAGAAAATGACAGCTGTAACTCAAGCTTCCGTTGACAACATCGCCCAAACTCTTGAATCTTACGATTGGTCTAGATTACTCAAACAATTGTTAGATAGGCGATCGCTCTCTGTTGCCCAAGCTACCGATCTGATGCATGGCTGGCTCACAGACACAGTTCCTCCAGCGCTATCGGGAGCGATTTTGGCAGCAATCCAATCCAAAGGAGTGTCCACAGAAGAGTTGGTGGGCATGGCTGGTGTTTTACAATCCCACTCCTCTGGAGGACACGTGGATGTATCTTCACAACCAGCCTCTGCGCCTCCCTTAATTGACACTTGCGGAACAGGTGGAGATGGAGCATCCACGTTTAATATTTCCACCGCTGTTGCCTTTGTTGCCGCAGCCGCAGGGGTAAAAGTTGCCAAGCATGGCAATCGTTCAGCGTCTAGCAAGACTGGTTCCGCTGATGTGTTGGAAGCTTTGGGTATTAATCTAAGCGCTCATCCTGAAAAAGTTCAAACCGCAGTTGATCATGTCGGTATCACCTTTTTGTTTGCTCCAGGATGGCATCCAGCACTCAAAGCGGTTGCCGATTTACGCAAAACTTTGAAAGTGCGTACCGTTTTCAACCTGCTGGGTCCTTTGGTGAATCCGATGCGACCAACAGGACAAATTATTGGCGTGTCTGACCCATTATTGGTCGAAACAATTGCTAAAGCATTATCGCAACTGGGAACGCGTCGTGCAATTGTCGTGTACGGACGCGAAAGGTTAGACGAAGCTGGATTGGCAGATTTAAGTGACTTAGCTGTTGTCAAAGACCAACAAGTACACACAGCCGTACTCAATCCTCAGGAACTCGGTCTAACTCCTGCGCCAATTACGGCGTTAGAGGGTGGAGAAGTTCAACAAAACGCTGAAATTTTGAAAGCAGTTCTACAAGGTAAAGGTACCCAGGCGCAACAAGATGTCGTTGCTTTGAATGCAGCACTAGCACTTCATGTTGGTGAAGTACTTGATGGCACCAACACTGTAGAAGAGGCTTATGTAAAAGGTATTGGTATTGCCAAAGAAGTTCTGCAAAGTGGAGAAGCTTGGAAAAAGCTCGAACAACTCGCTGAATTTCTCCGGTAATTAGTTAAATTAGTCATTAGTTTCTTAGTAATAACTAATGACAAAGATGTACAGACGCGCCGCCAGAGCCGGCACGAGGGACACCCTCCAAAGGGCGCTGGCTCGCCATGGCGTGTCTCTACAATGACTAATAACTCATAATTAATGACTCGGCGGCGTAGCACATTACTAGCTAAACAACACAAAAGGTAAAAGGCATGATTATCATCGTCAAGAATGGCACACCTGCTGATGAAATTGCTCGCATCAGCCAAGAAATGCGTGACACTTTCGGTGTCACTGTGGAAAAAAGTGTCGGACAGAACAAAATCGTTTTGGGCTTAATTGGTGACACTGCCACTTTAGATCCAATGCAGATACAGAATAACAGCCCTTGGATTGAGCAAGTGTTGCGAATTGAACGACCTTTCAAGCGCGCCAGTCGAGAATTCCGTCATGGCGAAGGCAGTGAGGTTGTTGTTTCCACACCAAACGGTCCTGTCCACATTGGTGAGCAACATCCTGTGGTGCTGGTTGCTGGACCTTGCTCCGTTGAAAATGAAGAAATGATTGTGGAGACGGCAAAGCGTGTAAAGGCAGCTGGAGCCAAGTTTCTGCGTGGCGGCGCTTACAAACCTCGCTCCTCACCTTATGCGTTTCAAGGACATGGTGAGAGTGCTCTAGATTTGTTAGCAGCAGCCCGTGAAGCTACCGGTTTGGGTATCATCACAGAGCTTATGGATGCTGCTGATTTACCAGCACTGTCTAGGGTTGCTGACGTAATCCAGATAGGAGCTAGGAATATGCAAAACTTCTCCTTGCTCAAAAAAGTAGGCGCTCAAGATAAGCCTGTGCTGATCAAACGTGGGATGGCTGCCACGATTGATGAATGGCTCATGGCAGCAGAATATATTTTGGCAGCAGGAAATCCAAATGTGATTCTTTGCGAGCGGGGTATTAGAACTTTTGATTCCAAATATGTTCGCAACACTTTGGATTTATCTGTCATTCCTGTGTTGAGACAACTCACACATTTACCCATCATGATTGACCCCAGTCATGGTACAGGGAAATCTGAGTACGTTACACCAATGGCACTGGCGTCTATCGCAGCAGGTGCAGATTCATTAATGATTGAAGTTCACCCCAATCCTGCCAAAGCTCTATCTGATGGACCGCAGTCTCTAACTCCTGAAAAGTTTGACCGTTTGGTTCAGGAAATGTCAGTTTTGGGCAAAGTCGTTGGTCGCTGGTCTGAGCCCGAGAAGCTTAGTTTGGTTGCGTCTGTTTAGTTATAGACTTTGCGTTTTCGCAAGATCGACTAGGAAATTTATTTTCTGATAAATGATAATAATGGTGCAAGATTTGAGATTTCTTAAACCTAGCACCATTATTTTTTAATGTAGGATAGATACTGATATCAATGCTGTGATTAATTTTTTATAAGCTTTGATATGGACTGTTTTTCTTGGGTTGTATTTTTATTATCAAAAAAAGATAAACATATCTAAAGATCGGACAAGTACATCAAAAGAAACTGTATTGAGTTTCTCTCTGAAATTACTTAATATTTATATAGAAAGGTAGCGTTGTTTACAGTTTTATTTTGTTCTCCATAGATCATCTAAAAACAGTGTCAATAGCCTCTACCAGACAACGCATAGGGTTTCTTAAACTAAGAAATCTCCATTAATTTTGGCAATAACAAGAAACGAGGAATTGTAAACTAACAGACTTATTTTTGTCTGTTCTCTCTTCATGTGTTTACGCAATTTTTACTCTGAAAATCGGAGGATTCTTCCTAATGGCAACTGAAAACAGTAATAGTGGCAACCAATCTAGTGGTGATCTCGGAAATGTACTGCAGCAATCTCCCTGGGGTCGCTTGAGTGAAGTCACTTCTACTGACACGGTAATACAAGGCTTTGGGAGTGCCACTGGTGGTGGTACCACTGGTGAGGCTCCTAGTGGCGCTGGTGGTGCCGGTAGCGGTAATCCCTTTACTAACTTTGGCAACCCGAATGCCGAAGGCAGCCCGCTGACTGGTGGTATCAACCCTTGGGCTGCTATTGGCACTGGTGGTGGCAGCGCTCCCTCTGGTGGCGGTAGCACCGGCTTTGGTGGTGCTAGCGGTGGCAGTCAGCCTGCTACTCGCAGTTCCGGCGGCAGCGCTGGTGGCGACCTTTCTGGCAGTGACGCTAGCGGTGGCAGTCAGTTTGGTGGTGCAGGGACATCTGGATTGGAGATAAGGTTTGGTATTGAGAACCAGGTTAACGGGCAGCTCACAGAAGCACTGGGTGAGAACTACTTACCCACAAGTCAAGCATTTGGTTCTGGTGGCAACAACCCGTTTGACCCTAGCTTTGGTAGCAACGTGAGCAACCAAGCTAGCCAGGCTGGCGGTCAAAGCGTCTTCAATGGTGGCAACACCGGCGGATTTGATGTTGCCAGCTTCGGCGGCGGATCTGGTGGTGGTGGCAGCACCGGCGGATTTGATGTTAGCAGCTTCGGCGGCGGATCTGGTGGTGGTGGCAACCAGTTTGGTGGTGGCAACCCCTTGGGTGGTGGTGGCAGCACCGGCGGATTTGATGTTAGCAGCTTCGGCGGCGAATCTGGTGGTGGCAACCAGTTTGGTGGTGGCAACCAGTTTGGTGGTGGCGGCTTCGGCGGATTTGGTGCGTAACTCGTTTGCTTAGAGTTTCACCTTGAAATAAAAAATATTGGGTTAACCGCTGCACTGGTCAACCCAACATAATTTCAAGAGCTACTAGCCATTAACTAAGCCTCCGCTCAGGAAACCAAAGAAGAAAGTTATATACCGATCTAGCTTGCTTTCTTTAGTTTCCTTTACTCAACAAATTTTTTGTTCTAACGATAGGAGGATTTTTAGTTATGGCAACTTCTGACACTAACTCTGCTGTTACTAGTGACAGTGTTTTTCCACAGTTACCATCAAATGTCTTGGAGAACATCCAGACTAACATCTCAACCTTTACTGACATTGTCAACCAATATAGAAGTGGCAACGCCGATGCAAGTAGCGATCAGCCTCTGGCACCTGTAGTTGATTTAGTGAATGCGGCTTATGGCAGCGACTCACCCTTCTTAAATGGCAATGCAAGTGGGTCTAGTGGTAACAACACAGTTGCAGATAGTGGCAGTGCGTTAAGTGGTAGCAGTCCAGTGACTGGTAGTAGCAGTGTGATTCCTGTGCAATCGTCCCTTTCGGACGGCTTGTTTGAAGCATCGCCTTCTGAAGCTTTGCAGTTGGTAAAAGCTGATATCTCTAGCATTTACAACTTTGCCCAGAATTCTGGTATAGGCGACAGTCAGCTTCCGCAATCATTTTCTAATGTATTGGGACAGTTGGACATTGCCATCGCAACCTTTGATGCATTCCAATCTGGGAACAATGCGATCGCTAGTAATAGCACTCCGATTGTTTAACGTCCCAGTTTGAAACAAAAAATGTTGGGTTAACCCTTTTACAGGGAAACCCAACAAGATTGCAAGAACTACTAGTCAATAAACAGCCTGCACTTAAAAAACCAAAGAGCAAACCAATAAGGCAGGCTTTATGTATTTAATTTCCCCCATTTTACGAGATTTCATTCCTAAAAATTAGGAGGATTATTTTTAATGACAACTTCTACCGTTGAGTTTGACAGCAATTCAGTTATTCCCTCAGCTACTGATGTTCCCTCAGTGACTGACCTAGGTGGTGCTGCCAGTGACTCCGTTGTTGGCAATTACTCGGCTGATAGTGTAATTGTCTCAGATTCCCTAACGAGTGGTGGCAGTTCCCTATCGGTTGACACTTATGCTCCTATCACCTCTGCTCCTACTGATGGTAGCAGCAACCCATTTGGTGGCAGCACTGATGGTAGCAGCAACCCATTTGGTGGCAGCGCTAGTGGTAGCAGCAACCCAATCAGTGGCAGCGCTGATGTTAGCAGCAACCCAATCAGTGGCGGCGCTGATGTTAGCAGCAACCCAATCAGTGGCAGCGCTGATGTTAGCAGCAACCCAATCAGTGGCGGCGCTGGCAGTAACCCAATCAGTGGCGGCGCTAGTGGTAGCAGCAACCCAATCAGTGGCGGCGCTAGTGGTAGCAGTAACCCAATCAGTGGCGGCGCTAGTGGTAGCAGCAACCCATTTAGTGCCAGCCAAGGTGCTGGCGGCTTTGGTGGTAGCAACCAAGGTGCTGGCAGCTTAGAAAGTATCGGCTTAGGAACTGGCACTACCAATACCTTTACTAGTGCTGCAAACAATCCGTATGCTGGTGGTGGCGGTGAAGCGTTCGCTAGCCTTGGCAACGTAATCGTTAATGATAATCAATGGGTTATCGGTAAAGAAATCACACCAGAAAGATTTACAAAAGTAATCAACTATACTGTCGAGGAGATGGTTGACACCGTCATCGGCAAACTGAGTAACAGATTATCTGAGAGTGGCATTGTTACCTCCTCCAGTGGAGGAAACCCATTTGCTGGTGGAAACAACCCATTTGGTACTACCAATGCGCCAGCTCTTGATTACTTGAAACAGGCTTATGGTACAAACTTCGCCATAACTCAGTCAGCATCCAATTTCACCACAGCCGTCTACAGTCAAACCTTACCCAGTGGATCTAGTACCTCGACTGCTGCTGGTGGTACTCCGGTTGCTGGTGCTATTGCAGGTAGTAGTGATGGGAACCCGCTTGTACCTAGTAATAACACGTCTATTGCTCCTGGCAGTGTACCTCAGGGATCATCCTTAGATATTTTGCAGGTTCTGTTTGGTGAGGACTTAAAAGGCGCTGGCGGGGGTATTGGCAAATCACCCTCCGAAACCTTGAGGATTGTCCAAGATGACCTGTTAAACTTCACCAAAACAGTCAATTCTGCTACAGGTAAAAAACTGTTCAGTAGTAACAATACGCCTCTGAAATCAGGTTCGGATTTGTTGACGCTCTATAAGAATGACATCCTGAGTGCCAATACTGATATCAACAAGGTCAACGAACTCGGTGGTGGTAGTGGAGACCCATATAGCAACTTTACCGGTAGTGGCTCTCAAGCTGTTCAACCACCCAACGATATCTTGTCCACTGTTCTTGGTGGTCTGTTACCCTTCAGTGGCACTGATAACATTTTTAATACTCCCGAAGGTGGTATACCCGTTGGTTATGGCAACAAGGACTTTGGTAGTGACAACGCTGTCATCGGTAACGCCAACTGGAACTACGGACACTCTAACGTAAGCGTCGGTAATGCCAACTGGAATTGGGACTCCAGTAAGAACAACGCAACCATTGGTAATGGCAACTGGCATTTAGACAATACTCAAAACAACAGAACCATTGGTAATGGCAACTGGTACTGGGAGTCAACCAGTAACAACAAAACCCTTGGTAATGGGAACTGGGACTTCGGAAATAACAACACAACCATTGGTAATGGGAACTGGGACTTCGGTAGTAATAACACAGTTATTGGTACTGGCAACAGAGTCTTCACCAGCAACAGCGTAGTTATTGGTAATGGCAACTGGTCTGTGGTTATCGACAAATCAAACACTGCCGCGGGCGACTTCCTCGGCAAGTTGGATAATCTAGTGTTGTCAGTAGGAATCAAGGATGCCGCTGATAATCTGGTGAATTCCCTCTTCACCAAATTCGCTGATGCTTTCCAACCTTTAACAGGTGATTTCAGCGAATCAACTCGCAACAGCTATAACCAGTTCTACTGGGATCCAACAACAGTCTAAACCCAAGTAGGGTGTACGGGCGCAAGCAATAGCTTGCGTGGTAGGTATACGAGTGTAGAGAAAAATTCATAGCACTTTACATCCGTAGCCTACTGTTGATACCAGTCACAATATTCCTGCTCTCAGGATACTTTTCACTGCTGGCAGTCGATTGAGTTTGCTCAACCGACTGCTTTCTTATAAATATGCAATTTCCGCCCTATTTCAACTGAAACTCATCAAACTTAATGACCGGCGAATCCGGGTTTCGTGTATCAAAACGATAGCTGTTAACCGTACCTGTACCCGTGTCAAAGATGCTGAAAACGGTGATGTCATTACTTGCAATATAGGGCATCGGTTTCCCATCTTCATCCAGCATAGGAGTAATTGTTGGCACCACAGATCCTAAACCATATGGATCGCCAAGTTCAGCATAATCCTCTTGATAGCCAACAGGGACTTCTCGCTTATTGTTACCCCAAGCAGCACCGTAAGAGTTACCAACATTAGATGTTTCTAAAAAGTGCATTCCACTCGGACTGACAAAGCGGTTCCACAAATGGGAATGTCCATAGAAGACTAACTGCACACCAGCAGTTTCCACCAAGGGGATAACATCGCGGATGATGTAGTCTGCATCCTTGGGGTACTCGTAACGGACTGCCTTGATGTTACCGTCAGCATCGCGTTCAATGACCTGCACTGGGTCAGTATATGCCGGAACTATGTTACCACCCAAGGTATGGGGCGGATGATGCAACATCACCACTTTGTACTTTGCTTGCTGAAACTCAGGGTTATTAAGTTCTTGCACTAACCAATTATATTGTGTGCTGCCTTTGGCAATTGGCTCATAAATATGTTGCCCGTAACCCCAATTCTCTGGGGTGTTGAAATCTTTTTCCCGTTCTCGGTATCTGCCTCTAGCCTCTGCATCCAAGTTAGGCGATCGCCACATATTTGTCGCGTACAGTACTACCAAACGCACGTCACCAAAGCTGACTGCGTAGTAAGTTTTTCCACCTTCCTTACTGTCGGGTAGAGTAAAAATCTCTTCATATGTATCGGTATTAAAGGAATTATGTTTGAGAAATTCCTGCCCATACAATTTGAGAGCAACTGCACGGGGAATTGTAGCATCAAATTCATCATTTATACTGCCACGATTCGTGCGTCCCATAATTTCATGGTTGCCAATGCAAGTAAACATCGGGGCGTGTTGAATGACTTCACCGCCAGTGTAGATTGTCTTGACCCCGTTGTTGTTCATTTCATAGTAAGCACGACCTTGCAAACAAGGAAAGAAAGCACCGCCACGATGATCATCAAACCATTCTGAGGCGCGATCGCCAATATTAACCAAATCACCAGCAAACCAAACCGCATCGACTCGTCCAACTGTCTCCACCACCTTTTGCAAATTTGCTGCAACCATTGGCTTAATTTGATGATCAGAAGTCAGCAAAATTTTCATTGGTTTACCTGGACTCGGCTTGGGTGCAAGCGTAAACACATTACTGCTAACGCCATTGCCATCTTCTCGCACACTCGTTACATAGTACGAAACTCTTGTGTCAGGGGTTAAGGCAGTAATCTCAGCCTCATGTCGCCAAATATGACGCTGGACAGGATTTTGATAAACTTGTCCGTCTTCGGTTTGGTTTCCAACTCGTGATTGTTGGTCTTCGCGCGTGCGGCTGAGTTTAGTAGTCGTGGCAAAAGCAGTTTGAGCCAGATCCTTACCGTAGGCAACGATATGTCCAGAACCAGCAAACTCAGTAAACCACACAACTCTCACTGAAGTTTCCGTTGGTAATTGCAGAAACGGATCACTCAGCAACTGGGGTGGAGATGTCATATGTTTGCTCAGATAAACGCACGTTTATCAGGTTAAGCCATCTCGATGAAAGTTAAGGTTAAGCGTTGAGTTTACAATCAAAGTTGCTCAAACTCCTGAATTTTTCTAATAATTGTGAGACGAGATGCCATTTTCTATCAAATCTTCCAGCGATTTCCCGGCTTATTTTTTGAACTCATTGGGCAGACTGCGCCAGAAATCGGTAATTATCGCTTTGAGTCAGTCGAGGTAAAGGAACTCAGTTTCCGTATTGATGGAGTCTTTTTGCCACCGGAAGATGCGGAGTCCAAGGTTGTATTTTTTGCTGAGGTGCAGTTCCAAAAAGACCAGTCCCTTTACCATCGGTTCTTCTCAGAATTATTCCTCTACCTTTACCGCAACCAAACGCGTTATGACGACTGGTATGGGGTGCTCATCTTTCCAAGTCGAAGTTTAGAGCCAGATGACTCAACAATGCATCGTGCTTTGCTCAATAGCTCTCAGGTACAGCGTCTATACTTGGATGAACTGGGTGACGCCAACGAACAACCTATTGGTATCAGCCTGGTATTATTGACAATTCAACAAGAAGACCGAACTGTAGAGCAAGCTAAACAACTGATTGCACGTGCTAGGGAGGAAGATACAGGCAGCCTTTCTAGAGAAGCGATAATTGATATAGTGACCACAATCGCTGTGTACAAATTTGCATCTTTTAGCCGAGAGGAGGTAGAAGCGATGCTGGGCTTGAGTATAGAGCAAACTAGAGTTTATCAGGAAGCCAAGGAAGAGGGACGACAAGAGGGACGACAAGAGGAGCGTGAACAATTGTTGGCTGCAACTGTCCCCCTGCTTTTACAGACAGGAATGACGATAGAGCAAATTGCCGAACAGATAGGTGTAGACGTAGAAGTAGTACGGCAATCAGCACAGCGAGCATCTAAATAGATATCGAGAAAATGGAAATTTATCCAAATAAAAATAGGGATGGCGCTAACCATCCCTATTGAATAAGTAGGGCATAGCCCTACCTAACTTAAGATTAGAGAGTGGGCATATACTGCGACTTTTCAGGTACGGTCGTGTACTCAGCCACAATCTGACGGAATTCATCACCGTCAATGGTTTCTTTTTCAACGAGCAAATCCACTAACCGATCAATGAGGGTGCGATTTTCCTCTATGAACCGCTTTGCGGTCTGGTGACATTCTTCAACTATGGCACGGACTTGGCTATCAACACGAGCCGCAATTGACTCAGAATATTCTGAGCGTGTCATCCAGTCACGACCCAAGAAGACTTCTCCCTGTTGGCTTTCCAAGGATATTGGTCCTAAATCAGACATTCCAAACCTTGTCACCATTTGGCGTGCCATGCTGCTGACTTGCTGCAAGTCACCTCCAGCACCAGTTGTGACTTCCGCAGAACCAAAAATCACTTCTTCTGCAGCACGACCACCTAAAGCACCGGTAATTCTGGCTTTCAGTTGAGCGCGAGTAATCAGCCCTTGCTCTTCAGTGGGAGTAAACCAAGTTAACCCCTGTGCCTGTCCCCGGGGAATCAAGGTAACTTTTTGCACTGAGTCGTGGTCTTTGAGCAATGTTCCTGCGATCGCGTGTCCTATTTCGTGGTAAGCAATCAAACGCTTGCTCTTGCTATCTACCAAAGGTGTGCCTTCCATACCGGCAACAACCCGGTCTACAGCATCATCGATTTCTAGATTGGTGATCGCTTCTTTACGCCGTCTCGCTGTGAGAATGGCAGCTTCATTGAGCAAGTTCGCTAAATCTGCACCTGTAAAACCAGGGGTACGACGGGCGATCGCTTCTAAAGAAACGCCAGCGTCTAGTTTCTTGTTGCGGGCGTGGACTTTTAAAACATCCAAACGTCCTTTGACGTCGGGTGCATCGACCATGACTTGTCTGTCAAAACGTCCGGGACGCAATAATGCTGCATCCAACACGTCAGGACGGTTGGTGGCAGCAATAATAATGATGCCGGTGTTACCTTCAAAACCGTCCATTTCGGTAAGCAGTTGGTTGAGGGTTTGTTCCCGCTCATCGTTTCCACCACCGATACCTGCACCCCGTTGACGTCCTACGGCGTCGATTTCATCAATAAAGATGATACAGGGGGCGTTGTCTTTTGCTTTCTTAAACAGGTCGCGGACGCGGGATGCACCCACACCTACGAACATTTCCACAAACTCCGAACCGGAAATCGAGAAGAAGGGAACACCTGCTTCACCAGCTATAGCTTTTGCTAAAAGCGTTTTACCTGTTCCCGGAGGTCCGACCAACAGCACCCCTTTGGGAATGCGTGCGCCCACAGCAGTGAATTTTTCTGGTTGTTTCAGGAAGGTTACAACTTCTTGCAGTTCTTCCTTGGCTTCTTCAATACCTGCAACATCGTCAAATTTGACTCCGGTTTTTGCCTCCATCTGGAAGCGAGCTTTTGATTTGCCGAAGTTCATGGCTTGACCTGGACCACCAGGCAGGTTGCTAGAACGACGGAACAAAAAGAACAGCCCGGTAATCAATAAGATAGGAAAAATGAGATTACCCAGCAGTCCCCAAATTGCCCCATCATTCCGCATGGGATGCGCGTCAAAACTAACTTGTTTTTCTTTTAGCTTGTTAATCAGTTCAGGAGCGCTAGCAGGCAGATCCACCCGCACCCGTTGTATGCGGTTGTCCAGGTCTGGATCGACGGCTTCGACAATTGCCGTTCTACCGCCTTCATATAAATCAACATTGGTGACTCTATTGGCGTCCAAGTATTCTAGAAAGCGACCATAAGTCATGCGGGTATTGGCTGCATTTCTAGTCGTGTCCGCAGGAGTACCAGAAAATGCCCCTTGCCAGAAGAAAAAGCCAATGACCAAAGCAGGCAATGTCCAGAGTACTAGGACTCTCCAGGAGAATTTCATCTTAATTTTGCCTCTAGATGCATATACAACACATTAACGGCTCACAGATAGAGCCTTTCAAACAGATGTCTATAACTGCATTTTTTATTTGATGTTATGACAGACGATGACTTCGTCGCTAGCTTGAGAGCCAGCAAGCCGAAGCTTCATTAAGAATCTTAATTAAATTTAACTTAATTTTGCTTCGTTGTACTATGGATGTCTTATTTAAATAGAGAAATTTCCCGCCAAGACTGTTTGGCAAGGAAGTATAGGTCGCTAGCTTAGACTGCTACTATAGCAGTTCTCAGTTGGCTGCAATACGGGTCGTTTCTTGGGGCACTAAGCTTTGCTCATACGTGTCAACAATCACGCTCAAACACCCAATTTAGCGTCGTTTTCGATCCCCCAACTCCAGATCCAAGGGGGCTAAAGTTTTATTTCCCCCCCTTGGTTCAGGAGGATTAAAGGGGGATCGAAAATCTAGATAGTAGATCGAAAAATGCTCAAATGCTTCTCAATAAGGATTTTGGGCTTAAGTTGACACCAATGAGCAATGCTGTGCCCCTACCGAGCTCCGTATGTTCTATACGAGTGAAAATTGCTAAATTTAGCGTTTTATAAAAAATTAAGTTTCAATTTTGACTCTTCACCAATCTTATGGTATAATAAAAAATCTTAATTTTTTCATCAATCAATCTAAATGTAGACAATTTCGGTTGTCAAATGTAGTCTGGATCAATCCGTTGTGCCCGTAGAAATTCTGCCAAGTTTGCCCCCCTTGTTCAGACACAACAAACTCTATGCGAATATGCGAATTTGCTCTTTGTTTGGTACCCGTACCTAACTTTTGTATATGGTTAAGGTGTAAGGAAGATACTTGTCTTTTTTGTAAGAACCAATCCAAATATAGTAGGTTCCTGGTAGCCATTCCCCAATGATGCCGGGATTCTTACCATCAAAATCATCATTGCACCAAACGCCTCCAGGACCGGTAACAATTAAGGTGGTATCCTCAGGGCTTTCTACTTGCAGTCTGAGGAACTCGAATTTACTTGTCAGTTCAACAGTATGGTCTGGTTCTTCATCAAAATATCCAGTACAAGCACCTGTAGGAGTTTCACTTTTACCAGCAATTTCTCTCCCTGGTATAAAACCACCACTCATACCGCGAACACTTTGGGGATCGGGGGAAGACTTTTGACCGATGATGATATCTCCAAAAATGGTTGGAGGCGTTTCCTCTGCATGAGATGTTGTATTCATTGCTGACGCGATCGCCAGCGCCGCCATGATCAAAGATAATCTTATCCCTCGATTTATCTCTTTTGTCAGCATTTTAATGACATACTTTTTTAAGTATTTTTAGAGACATCAATGTTACACGAAAAGTTCCTAATGCGAGGGTATTTAACTAATTCTCTCACCTTGTACTCGTCAAAAAAATCGTCGTTTGTCAATTTCTCCATAGAACTAAATTCATTCTAGAAACAGGGGCACACGAACGTGCGCCCCCATTATCCATAACTTTGATTCCCAAATTATGCTTGCTGCTAACTAGCTAGTTCTACTGCTTGAAGCAAACGCGGCTTATCTAAACCAATTTGATTCAGGAGCAACCACGATTGAATCAAGTCGGGACCGTGCAAATCGCCAGTTAAGCCAGCCCGGAGTGCCTTCATGACCAAGCCTTTCTTGACGTTTTGTTCTTTCACCACCTGCTTAATTATTTCTTGAGCACTGGCTTCAGTGAGTTGATGATTTTCCAAAGCAGCGATGACACCTTGGAGAGTGGCGCTAGAACCTTCCTGTTTTAATTGGGCAGTTGCTTCGTCACTAAATTCAACTGTTTCGGTAAAAAAGAGTTTGCTGATAGCCACTGCATGCACAAGGCGAGTCAAACTCGGACCAATTAAAGTGACGAGCTGCTCTAACCAAGGGCGATCGCCACGTCCTCCTGTAAATTGATACCCAGCTTCTTCCCAAACGGGTATAAGCAAATCTGTCAGCTTATCCACAGGCATATTGTGAATGTACTGACTATTTATCCAATCGAGCTTCGCCCAGTCAAACTTTGCTCCTGCTTTATTAACGCGTTCAAAGCTAAATTGCTTAGCTGCTTCTTCCAAGGTGAAAATTTCCTGAGTCGAGTCCGGGGCAGACCAACCCAACAATGTCATGTAATTTGCCAAACCTTCAGCAGTAAAGCCCATTTGCTTAAAGTCAAAAATCGATGTGACTCCATCCCGCTTAGAAAGCTTGCGTCCCTCCTGATTTAAAATCAGAGGCGTATGGGCAAACTCTGGCACTTTTGCGCCGAAAGCTTCATATAGCAGAATTTGCTTAGCAGTGTTAGCGATGTGGTCTTCTCCCCGAATAACATGGGTAATTTGCATATCCATGTCATCCACAACAACAGCAAAATTGTACAGTGGCAAACCAATACCATCTGCTGCGGCGCGAGCAATCACCATATCACCACCTAAATCGCTGCCTCGCCAAACCATCTTTCCCCGTACCAAGTCATTCCAGACAATTTCCCGCTCATCTTCAATTTTGAAGCGAATCACAAAGCTACGTCCTTCAGCTTTGTATGCAGCTTCTTGTTCTGGTGTCAGGTTGCGGTGACGGTTATCATAGCGAGGAGCCTCGTTTCTTGCTTTTTGAGCTTCACGCAGCGCTTCTAATTCTTCTGATGTGGTGTAGCAGCGATAGGCTAATCCTTTATCAAACAGGGTTTGAACCGCTTCTTTATAAAGTTCCAAACGTTGAGTTTGAAAAAATGGTCCTTCATCCCAGTTCAGTCCCAGCCAGCGCAGTCCTTGGAAAATATTTTCTGTGTATTCAGGACGCGATCGCTCCAAGTCTGTGTCTTCAATTCGCAGGATAAATTGACCGCCGTGGTGACGGGCAAACAACCAGTTAAATACAGCCGTCCTGGCTGTACCAATATGTAAATTCCCAGTTGGACTGGGGGCAATACGGACTCTAACAGTCACAACGTTTTCTCTCTTGTCTCTAAAGCAGATCTCATGTAGCTTACATAATAAAAACTGAAGAATGAACACTCAACAAGGAATATCATTCTGTCTTTTATTTTCTATTTTCTTTTTTTAACGGGACTGACGGGGCTCGAACCCGCAACTTCCGCCGTGACAGGGCGGTGCTCTAACCAATTGAACTACAGTCCCTTAATTGGCAACTTTCTTATTATGACTATTGTTTTTAAGATTGTCAAGTGTTTTTACATCTAAGTTTTTCAACTCAGATTTGCCATAGTCCCAACCAAGTTTTCGTCGCCTTGCGGGAAAAAGGTAGTCTAAGACATAAACTTGTCTCAGTTCACCTCCTCCATGTGAAAGATACGCGGGGTCATTCATAATCCGTCAGAAGCAATACCACAATCTACCCTCCCCCCCTTATCAGCTGTGCCAGCTAGCCCTAAACTGTAGGTGAGAGTTGAAAGGCAGTCGGGAGAAATAACAGTGAAAAGAGTTTTGGCAATTATCCTTGGAGGGGGTGCAGGTACCCGCCTTTATCCGCTCACCAAACTACGTGCAAAACCAGCTGTACCTGTAGCAGGGAAGTATCGCTTAATCGATATCCCTGTTAGTAACTGTATAAATTCAGAAATATTCAAAATTTACGTTCTGACTCAATTCAACTCGGCTTCCCTGAATCGCCACATTGCCCGTACTTACAACTTCTCTGGCTTTACAGAGGGTTTTGTGGAAGTCTTAGCTGCACAGCAAACGCTAGAAAACCTCAACTGGTTTCAAGGTACAGCTGATGCGGTTCGCCAATACCTGTGGCTGATGGAAGAATGGGACGTAGATGAATACCTCATCCTCTCAGGTGATCACCTGTACCGCATGGACTACCGTCAGTTCGTACAGCGTCACAGGGAAACTGGGGCTGATATTACTCTATCGGTGCTACCCATTGATGAGCGCCGCGCTTCTGACTTTGGCTTAGTGAAAATTGATCAGTCCGGTAGGATCATCAATTTCAGCGAAAAACCCAAAGGTGACGCTTTAACCAAAATGCGCGTCGATACGACTGTGCTGGGATTAACACCAGAACAGGCTCAAGAACAGCCCTACATCGCCTCGATGGGGATTTATATCTTTAAAAAAGATGTTTTGACTAAGCTGTTGAGAGAAGGTTCACGAACTGATTTTGGCAAAGAAATTATTCCTGATGCTTCAGGAGATCACAACGTTCAAGCCTACTTATATGATGGTTACTGGGAAGACATTGGAACAATCGAAGCATTTTATCATGCAAATTTAGCACTGACTGAGCAACCTCATCCGCCCTTTAGCTTCTACGATGAACAAGCGCCAATTTATACCCGGGCTCGTTACTTACCTCCAAGTAAACTCTTAGATTGCCAAATCACAGAATCGATGATTGGTGAGGGTTGCATTCTGAAAAAGTGCCGCATTGAACATTCAGTGTTGGGAGTGCGATCGCGCGTTGAAGCTGGCTGCGTCATCCAAGATTCCTTAATTATGGGAGCAGATTTTTATCAACCATTCGCTGAACGCCAGTCAGACTGCAAAACGAACGAAGTGACCTTGGGTATTGGTGCTAACACCACAATTCGTCGTGCCATCATCGACAAAAATGCCCGCATTGGCTGTGATGTGCAAATTATCAATAAAGACAACGTCCAAGAAGCGGAGCGTGAAAATCTAGGCTTCCACATTAAAAGTGGTATCGTTGTCGTCCTGAAAAATGCCGTCATAGCCGATGGAACGATTATTTAGTCGTCAGTCATTAGTCATTGTAGAGACGCGCCATGGCGCGTCTTTACATCGTCTTAGTAGTTAGTTGTTTAACTAACCACTAACAACCAACGACTAACAAATGACAAGAATAATCGACAGATGCCTCAGTTAATTTTGTTAATTGGTCTTCCTGGTAGCGGTAAGTCCACTTTGGCAAAGCAATTGCTAGCAGAATGCCCTTGGGTGCAACTCATTTCTACCGATGCCATCCGGGGGCAACTGTTTGGCAATGAAGCCTTTCAGGGACCTTGGCTGCTGATTTGGCGGGAAATTCAACGGCAATTTCAACAAGCCGTAGCCGCAGGTAGTACAACAATTTACGACGCTACCAATGCCCAGCGACGCCATCGCCGTGAAGTCATCGCCATCGCGCGCGAAGTTGGCTTCACTCAGATCACCGGAGTGTGGGTAAGAACCCCAGTATGGCTGTGTTTAGCACGCAACAAAAAACGGGAACGTAAAGTGCCAGAAGACGTCATCTTGCGTATGTATCGTCAACTTCGCGATGCCCCTCCAAGCCTAGCAGAAGGGCTTGATAATTTAGTTTGCTTTCCTTTAAGAAGCTCACAAGTACGGGAATTGCGCTCGTGTGGTGAGCAAGAACCGCACTTGAATTTATTTAAGATTTGATAATTTAATATCAGAGTGTATGTACTGGAATTATATCTGATGTACTATCTCGACTTTAATATTAGAAAAAATATAACGGAAATTTTTAGAGGAGGCTGGTAGATGGCTGCAACTGACTTCAAGGATTATTACGCAACTTTGGGCGTTAGTAAGACTGCCAGTCCAGAAGAAGTTAAACAAGCCTTTCGCAAATTAGCCCGAAAATATCACCCTGATGTTAACCCAGGCAACAAACAAGCTGAGGCACGCTTCAAGGAAATTAACGAAGCATACGAAGTTTTATCAGACGCCGACAAACGCAAAAAGTACGACCAATTTGGTCAATATTGGAAACAAGCAGCTGAAGGTGGCTTTCCATCTGGTGTCGGTGTTGATATGGGCGGTTTTGACTTCAGCCAGTATGGTAGTTTTGATGAATTTATCAACGAGTTATTAGGGCGCTTTGGAGGCGCTAGCCCACGCGGTGGGCGGCAGAGTTATTACCGGACTACCACTGGTGCACCTGGTGGTTTTAACAACTTTAATGATTTTGGTTTTCAAGATGTAGGTACTGCTGGCGCTACTCAAGATAGCGAAGCTGCGATCGCCCTAACTTTTTCCGAAGCATTTCATGGTGTACAAAAGCACCTGAATCTAGGCAACGAGGTCATAGATGTTCGCATCCCCGCAGGTGCCAAACCTGGCAGTCGTCTGCGCGTAAGAGGCAAAGGACCAGTCAGCCCTTTTACCCAGCAACGTGGCGATTTATATCTAAAAGTCGAACTTCAACCACACTCTTTCTTCCAGTTTGAGGGCGAGAACTTGGTATGCGAAATACCAATTACGCCTGACGAAGCGGTTTTAGGAGCCTCAGTTGAAGTACCCACACCCGATGGTGCAGTTACTGTGAAGCTTCCTGTGGGAGTGCGTTCTGGTCAATCCCTGCGCTTACGTGGCAAAGGCTGGCCCCAACCTCGCACTGGACGGGGTGACTTGTTGGCGAAGGTTGCAATTGTACCACCAAAAGACCTGAGTCCACAGGAGCGCGAATACTATGAAAAAATCCGCGCAGCGCGTACCTTTAATCCCCGCAGCCATTTGCAGCAGGTGAAGCTTTAAGGATTTTGCATTCAGATTTGTTAGTTGTAGAGACGCGCCCTAACGCGTCTCTAAATTATTATTTATGAGTTGTTAAATTTTTGGCAAAAATCTGGTTTAAGAGTCTTTTAAACCGCAGATGGACGCAGATAAATACGTTTTTCCTGGGAGCATGCCAAATGTTTAGCCGGAGGTGTGGTTCAACTACGCCATTGATCCGCCTCAATCGGTGCCGTGTCATACTAACGCCTTGATGTCCATACTCTACTGCTCGTATCCTACCTAGTTATGCGGTTTCTCATGCTGTGGCTGGACGGGGGAAAATGGGTAAGAATCATATAGAACTTAGAAGAAAGAAATACTTCAAGCTCAGTTCACAAATCGCTCAGTTGGATAATGCACAATTGCATTCTCTGTTTAACAATAGTGAGTCGAATGAGTCAAGCACGGGTTGGGGGATAAATCACGCCATCGTCCTTGGGCAATCCAAGGTCTTTGTGAAACGTGTTCCAGTTACGAACATCGAATATGACAACCTGTTTTCCACCAGAAATCTCTATGACCTGCCGACTTACTGTAATTACGGCTTCGGTTCCACTGGTTTTGGGGTCTTCCGTGAACTCGTAACCCATATCAAGACCACCAACTGGGTATTGGAGGGGGCGATCGCCACCTTTCCACTAATGTACCATTATCGGATTATTCCGTTCTCTGGGCGGCGGACGGATGTGGATAGGTCGCGTCTAAAAGATTATGTGGAGTACTGGGGTAATAGTGCGAACGCCGGGAATTATGTGGTAGATAGAGCTCACGCCAACTATGAGTTGGTTCTGTTTATCGAGCATATACCGTATGTTCTGGAAACATGGCTGCGGGAAAACCCCAACAAACTTCAGAAACCCCTGGATGACTTACGCACGACGATTGACTTTTTGAGGACGAAGGGAATCATCCACTTCGATGCGCATTTTCAGAACGTCCTCACCGACGGCGAGCAGATATATTTGACCGATTTTGGTTTGGTACTTGACAAGAGTTTTACGTTGACGAAAGATGAAGAGTCTTTCTTTAAGCAGAACACATTTTACGACTACGGAGAAGTCCTGCGGAATCTTGGGCACCTTATTCGACCGTCGTATGATTCATGTTCGGAGAACGATAAACGCAGGATAATGGAAAAATATGGCATAAAAGAAGGCTTACAGCCTTATCAACTGCGGTCTATATTACTCGACAACATCGAGCAGATACATGCTGATGGGGTCATGAAGTTAGATGAGTTCTATGTTGCTAGCATCGTCAAATACCGCAGCATCATTGCGCTGATGCAAGACTTCTTTTCTGATATGTGGGGAAATAACAAGAAGGACACGAAACTTGATCACGCAAAACTACGGCTGCTGCTCAAACAGACGGGGTTTGTTCCTGATGCTGAATCCCACACACACCAAATAGATTCGTGATTATAACTGCTCTGGAGCGCGAATTGCGATCGCCTCCTCCAGGTGCGCTCCCTTGCAATCGTCCCAAAGGGGTGGGCACAAAGTGCCATTGCAGGAGCGGAAACCCTTGAAACCTCGTAGTTGTTCACTTGAATTGCTCTAGTAACTTCTCCACCCCAGCATTATGGTCAAGGAAGGAAAATAAATGTTTGTAGCGAAGTTTCCCCTGTTTATCTAACACAAACTGTGCTGGCAAAGGCGCTCCTAATGCTTGCCCTACTTGATAAGTACGAAACACTCGGCAGCTTGGGTCACTCAGCAACGGCATTTTTAAGCTCAAATCTTTGACAACGATTTGACTCTGGCGTTCGTCGGTACTCGTCATCATCAAAACTTCTATACCGCGATTTTGAAATTGCTCGTAGTTTTCATTTAAGGATTTGATGTGAGGATAGCAAAAGGGGCAATAATTCTTTTCTGTGAAGATACGAGTAAAGGCAAGTAACACTGGTTTCTTGCCTCTATAATCAGATAATTTTACGACGGTTCCGTTGGTGATATCTGGCAGTTGAAAATCTGATGTTGTGTGTCCCAGTTGCAATATATTTGATGCTGGTATTGGTAAAAAGTTGCGGAAGAATCGTTTATTAAATAAGCCGCTAGAAGCAATTGAAGTGACCATCTGTTTATCCCTGCTATTATTCAATCCTTATATAAAAAAACACAGATAAACACGGAAAATAACCAAATTAGTAGTAATTTATAACTCGAGATAGATGACGAATTATCAATTACGAATTTGATTTATTTGTGTTTATCTGTGGCTAAGCTTGGGGGAGTTTGTAGTAGCGCTTAAGCGCTACTACGAACCTATTACCTTTGTAAAACCTAAACAGCAGCGAAGTAAACTTTGGACTTCACGGGATCGGGAACCATTGTCTGGTCGCCTGGTTGCCAGCCAGCAGGACAAACTTCGTCCGGATGGGACTGAACGTATTGAATGGCTTGCAAAGTTCGTAGGGTTTCATCAACGTTGCGACCAAAAGCTAGGTTGTTGATGGTGGCGTGCTGTATGACACCCTCTTTGTCAATGAGGAACAGACCGCGCAAGGCAACGCCAGCTGCTGGATCAAGCACGTTGTAAGCTGCGCTGATCTCTTTCTTGATGTCGGAAACTAAGGGGTAGTTAAGGTCGCCCACCCCACCAGACTTGCGATCTGATTGAATCCATGCTAAGTGAGAAAACTCACTGTCAACGGAAACACCGAGGATTTCAGTGTTAATATTTTTAAATTCTTCGTGGCGATCGCTAAAGGCTGTGATTTCAGTGGGACAAACAAAGGTAAAGTCTAGAGGATAGAAAAACAGTACGACATACTTGCCCCGATAATCGGAAAGTTTAATTGTTTTAAATTCCTGATCTACCACAGCCGTTGCTGTAAATTCAGGAGCCTGTTGACCTACACGGAGGCATCCTTCTGCTGAGTAAGTGAGAGGCATTAACCTAATTCTCCTTCAACTTATATCTGTCTAGTATTGTTGGAGTTCGGGTCAGGTAAATCTCACCCGTCCTCGTCTTCACCCAACGGGAGAGCCAGTCCCCTGGGCGTGGGAAACCCAACGGGAGAGCCAGTTGCCTGCTGTCGGGAAAGCCGTCATTCGCACTGGTCTCACTGCCTGCAGGGCTGGACTCACAGTTTAATGACGATCTGTTACGACTATATCATACTCATAACGATTTTGAGTAGCAAATGGTGGATTTAGATACAAGAGAATGGTTACTAACCAATGGCTTAGGAAGTTTTGCCAGTGGTACAGTTTCTGATGCCCGCACTCGCACCTACCACGGCTGGTTGTTTGCCGCAACGAGTCCGCCTTCTGGACGTACTCTGCTGCTTTCGCACCTAGAAGCTAGCCTAGAATTAAGCGATCGCGTGATGGCGCTAGGGACAAATTTCTGGGGTAGTGGACAGATAGAGCCAAAAGGTTATCAACTGCTGCGCTCTTTTGATATTAACCCAGTTCCAAAATGGATTTGGGGGGAGGATGAGTGGCAATTGACTCGGCTTTTGGTAATGCCGTATGGGTTGGTGGAGGAAGGACAAGGAGAGGACACTTCCGTGCGGGGGTTCCCGAGGCAGTGCGTTGCGGGGGTTCCCCCCGTTGTTCGCGCAGCGTCTCCGAAGGAGATAGCAACTGCCGTCCCGTTGAGGAAAGTGCCCGTGGACAAGGGGGTTCCCCCGTTCTCCGCGTCTTCTTTCTGTCATCGGATTTTGGTTCAGTATCGCTATGAAGGTACAGATGCAGCTACCTTGAGGCTGCGATTGCTCATAGGCGATCGCGACTTTCATCATCAACAAAAGGTCATTCCAGAATTACAGTTCTCGCAATTGGTAGGACAACAGCAAGTTTGCTTGCAATCAAGAAGTTCTCACAACTTTGGAACACCTTGGCACTTGCGCTGGACGCAAGGAGAGTATCAACCAGACACGGTTTGGTACTGGAATTACGGATTAAGAGAAGAAACTCTGCGGGGGTTGGGCGATCGCGAAGACCTGTATAGCCCTGGTTACATAACAGTCACCCTGTCTCCAGGAGATGCAGTGACTCTGGAAGCGCGGATGGGTTTTCCTAGCGAACAGCAAACTCCCCTAACTTGTGAAACCTTTGTAGAAGTTGTAGAAGCAGAGCAAGAGCGACTGTCTCAGGTTTTTGGGTGGGGAGAAGAGGAAGTGCGGACAGGGGCAGAGGTTCTGGAGGGCAGAGGGGAATTAGAGTCTACACTCTCCTCATCTCCCCCATCTCCCTCATCTCCCTCATCTCCCTCATCTCCCTCATCTCCCCCATCTCCCTCATCTCCCCTCTGGCGACGACTACTGCAAGCAGCGGATCAGTTTGTTGTTTATCGTGCTTCTATTGCTGGTCCCACTGTGATTGCTGGATATCACTGGTTTAATGACTGGGGGCGCGATACCTTGATTGCCTTACCAGGGTTGGCGCTGATCCCGCAGCGTTATGACTTGGCGAAAGGACTGCTACAAACCTTCGGGCGTTACTGTCGTCATGGTTTAATTCCCAATGCATTTCCTGACATTGGTGGCGAACCGTTTTATAACAGTATTGATGCAGCGCTGTGGTGGTTTGAAACTTTAGGGCTTTACTTGGAAGCCACCCAAGACTGGCAGTTTTTGGCAGAGCAATATCCAGTGGTGCAGCAAATCTACAAAGCTTTTCTTGGGGGCACGCGCTACAATATACAGGTTGATGCTACCGATGGGCTAGTTGGTTGGTATGCTCCTGGTGTAGCTCTTACCTGGATGGATGCGGTAGTAGACGGGCAGCCTGTGACTCCCCGTCGTGGTAAGCCAGTCGAAATTAACGCTTTGTGGTATTCCGCTTTATGTTGGGCAAGTCGATGGGCAGAAATTTTGAGCGAACAGGAAGCAGTTGCTGATCCAGCGCGTCTTGCTAAGCAGGCTCTGCGCTACACCCAGCTAGCACAACAAGTGAAAGCCTCTATGCAACAGTACTGGAATCCTCAACTGGGCTACTTGTACGACACGATTGAACCAGACGACCGTCGAAACTCTCAGATTCGTCCAAATGCAGTTTTGGCACTTTCGCTGTCACATTGTGCGTTCTCTCAACAGCAAGGGCAAAGTGTTCTTGACGTAGCTCGTTCTTCCTTGCTTACTCCCTTTGGTCTTCGCAGTCTCGCTCCAACAGATCCAGAATATATTGGCAAATATAACGGTAACTCTGAGAAACGCGATCGCGCTTACCACCAAGGCACAGTCTGGAGTTGGTTGATTGGTCCTTTCATCCGCGCTTGGGAACGTTTTTACCCTGAACAACCATTGCCCTTTGATTGGCAACCCCTACTAGAACACTTTCTATCGGATGCCTGTATTGGCTCTATTTCCGAAATTTTTGATGGTGATCAACCCCATACACCCAGAGGGGCTATAGCTCAAGCTTGGTCTGTTGCCGAGGTGATTCGCCACGTCAAAATAAAATAATCAAAAAAGAAGAACGAAGAAAAAACTATCTCTTCACTCTTCTTTTTTCTTTCTTCATTTTTCTTTAATTAGGTGGCTCAGGTCGGATTCGAACCAACGACCCCAGGCTTATGAGTCCCGTGCTCTAACCTACTGAGCTACTGAGCCAAATATTTTTCATTTTCCTAATATAGCATACAAGAATTTTGAAGTCAAAACTCAACTTTCAAGAGTCAAAAGTCAAAAACAAGAATTCAGAATTCAGTAAACCTGCCTTGAAAATAGAGGCTGAAACCACGCAAAATCGTTCCACCATCATTTTCATTGTTCCTTGTGAGCAAAAGCTCATGGAGTAAGATTGCATAAGTCCCTAGAACCCCACCCTAACCCTCCCCGTTTACGGGGAACTCGGGGCCCCCTCTGGGGATTAGGGGCAGGAACAGGATTTTTATTGCTTCCCCCCGCCTGCGGGGGGACTCTTGGGGGGTGCTTCTTTGTCATGCTTTACGACCTAAACAACAAATGTTTGTTATTTTTTTAACACACTAACCAACTGTATTTACAGAGGTTGGTTTATTAAAAGGGCATTTCTCCCGACATTTGTTATTTAAATTGGCATTGAAACCATGAGTAAATTGTAACCTTTGTTAGAAATGATTAGCATGCATACTAGCTAGTTAATATGCCTCCAAAGAATAAGCAATCATTGAGTGACAGATAGCCACTAACTAGATACGTGCTGGCAGGAAGGCTATGGGGTTGACTGCGTCTTTGCCAGATGGATGAACTTCAAAGTGGCTGTGCGGACCAGTGCTAAAGCCAGTGCTACCCATTAAAGCAATTGTTTGACCTTGCTGTACCTGTTGACCAGGCTGCACCAAAAGCTTGCTATTGTGACCATAGCGAGTGATGCTACCATCAGCATGGCGGATATCCACAAGGTTGCCATAGCCACCATTGTTCCAGCCTGCCTTTTCTACGATACCGTCGGCTGCTGCATAAATCGGGGTACCGACCGAGTTAGCAATGTCAATTCCTTTGTGCATTCTTCCCCAGCGCCAACCATAACCAGAGGTGAGGGTACCCTTCGCAGGCCAAATATAACCTGTGGACGAGGTGGAGGGGGGAGGTGTATTTTCGTCAATGACTCTAGGCAGGTATCTATCCACCGCTGCTAAAGGCGGTAACTGTGGAGAAACCGTTGATCCCTGCAAAGAACCGAGTGAACGCGACGCGTCACCTCCCATCGAAGGCGCTGCTACTGTTTGATTAGGTGGTAGCAGTTCTGGATTAATTGGTTCGTTTGCAGGTCTTCTAGCACGGTATGTAGGCTTACCTGGTTTGTTACTATAGTTGGGTGCTATCGGTCTAGGAACGGGTATTTGTATAACAGCATTGTTCGGTCTAGTCACAGGCATCTGCACTGCTGTGTCATTTGGTTTGGGCACAGAAATTGGCACGGCAACATCGTTTTGATTGGAAACGGGAACCGTTACCGAGGCATCATTGCTTTGTGATCCCTCTGGCACGACGACGTTGCCAGCCTGTTGAGAGCGGTATTTCTCCCGCAATTTCTCAATTTCCGCTTGTAAGCTACGCAGACGTGGACTATTTTTTACCTGTTTTGCTGTCGTAGCTGTTGGTCTTTTTGCTAATTGAATTTCTGTAAAAACTTTTGGCACTGGGGTATCACCACCAACACCATTAGCACCATAAGATGTGACAGCACCAGAGGTTGTTTGGGTTGTAATAGTATTTTCTGCTAAGTTAGCAGTAGTTGATTCAATGTAGGTTTGAAACTGTTTGTCCGTAAGTACTGGTGTTGGGACAGTAACACTGCTGTTGTTAGGAATGACTGAGTTTGCACCTGTTTCGCTAATGGTAGTACCACTCGAGACAACAGCACTCTTATTGAGCGCGACAGTTTGCTGGGTAGTACTGCGGTTGTCAGTCAGGGGAATAAACAGTTTTTGACTGATTCGCACCTGATAGGGATTGCTGAGATTATTCGCCTTGAGGAGTTCTGAAAGTGAAATTCCGTAATGGTTGGCGATCGCCGCTAGTGTTTCTCCAGGCTTAACTTCGTGTGTTATCGCAGTTGCCGTTTGTGTAGTCTTTGGCGCAACAACTGCGGCTGTTGCTGGTGCGGCTGTTGGCATTGGTGCTGGTGACACCTGTGCCTCCAACCTTTGCTTCAACTTCGACACGAGTTTTGTTGTGCTGACATCGCTGTTCGTATTTAACTGCTGACTAGCAGTGATACTTGTGCTTGTCTTTTGCATTTGCTCAGCCACTGTCATTGGCTGTGCGAACCTAGTCACTGCTTGTTGTGATAAATCTTTGGTTTCCTTAGATTGCCAATCAGCCAGACTCTTTCTTAAACTGTTCGATTTTTCTTGTAATCTGTTGAGCGCATATTCTTGTTGCGCTTTCAATTGAGCATTGACTTCTGGCTCCAGTGTGTTGTTTGCTTCTGCTGTTTTTGGTTGAGCAGACACCGAGGACACGCTTTGCACACCACCGATACCATCAGCTTGAGAGAGTGTTTGTACTCCTAGCTTTTTGGACTGTTGCAAGTTGGTTTTTTCCCAGGCAATGCTTTGTTCCTCTGCTCCTTTGGGCGAACTTGGAACTACCACTGGTGCAGAGGCTGGCACAGACATTCTGCTTGCCACGGCTTGCCATTTAGCTCTCAGCCCCGGTACCTGTGAAATTGCTGTTGGTTCAACTACAGCTGGACTTTCAGGCACACTCACTGATGAGACGGCTGACGGCTTCAGTTTCTTTGTGGAAGCATATTTCACCTCGGCATCAGAAGCAGGAACCGTTGAGGCTGTATTTTGATTACCTAACGCTTCTGCTGCTGCGGCTTGATCGCTTTGTCGAGTCACCAAAAGGCTGGTTGCTCCCATTGATATTGCCAAGCCAATCATCGCGGCTGTTGTTGGCACCCGGCATTGGTTAACCCTTGGATTAACCACGTCTATGTGTTCCACCGGAGCATCATCGCCTAGGGTATTGTCCAACTCAGCTTTCACTTTCTTCTTCAATGCTCGTTTCAAAGACGACCTCCTATGATCACTAGCGCTTAACTGACCTCAAATTCTCAGTCTGATACTAGTCAATGATTTAGATCACTATCAACAATAGATCAAGATCACACATATCAGAGATACATAGGCAAGATTAACCTGGTTCTCTGATTTAGACAAGTTCACATCATTCAATTCTTAAAAATTAAATTTACGTGTTGACTTGTTCTGTTCACACCTCACACCTTAAGGCTCTTACACCATATAAGTTTTCTTCTTTACAATTTGCGCCTTGGTCGCTTTAGCAGCCCTGACTGACAATCACACTTTTGCCAAGTCAAGTCTTGCTTTCAGCGATCAGATGCACTTTAAGAGCGAATAGGACTACACCCTGCTGTAGATCTCTTCAAACTTTTTCTACCCCATCCGTCTTACTCACACGAGACTTTACGTTGATTATTCCCCAAAAAACAACCGTGTTAACTCGCAGTTTCTTCTAGCCGAGATTAAAATGACACCTGGGTTCCAAATAGCTTAAACTCCTGATTTGACTGACTCAGAACGTTTTTGTTCCCCGATTAACAGAAAACTCAAATTTACGAAAATTTATCATTCAATTTTGGCTGTTGTTCCTATTTTCTATACAAATTTCTTATATAACCCTATTTCTAGTCTTCAGTAATTCTCCCTACATTTAGCGAAAGCTATCATAAATAGTGTATAAGATAAATCCGTAATCCTGAGAAAACGACAAAATTTTTTTTGGAACAACCGCAATTATCAGGTTAGCATTTTTATTTTTCATCTCAGTAGATGTACAAAAAAAAGGCTGTAAGATATTTTGTACCAGAGCAAGGCTGCTTGCTCCTACACTCTTAATGATGACTCTCAATACCCCAATTGACGGCGAGCTTCAAACAGACCTACTGCCACACTCACAGAAAGATTTAAGCTACGAACATTCGGTTCGCTCATGGGAATGTAAAGCGTAGCATCACAAGCTGATATAACCTCAGGTGGCAAGCCAGTCGTTTCACTACCAAATAGCAACCAGTCATCAGGTTGAAACTGAAAATCTACGTGCTTGCAAGTGCCTTTGACACTAAAACCTAACCATCTTCCGCCACGTGCCTGATGTATCAACTTAAAAGCTTCCAAAGATTCGTAATAGTGCAGCTTCACATAGGGCCAGTAATCTAAGCCGGCTCTTTTGAGGTAGCGATCGCTAATTTCAAAGCCCAAAGGTCCTACCAAATGTAATTCAGTACTTGTGGCAGCACAAGTGCGAGCAATATTACCTGTATTGGGGGGAATGAGCGGGTTAACTAAAACTACCTGCGGCATTTGCTCTGGAATAAATTTGTTGAATTAAGCAATGTATGGAATTTTCCAAATCTATCTTAGGGCTGAGGTCATTTATAGTTTTTCTTAATATGCATCACCTCAAGCCATTGATTAGAAATTTAAAACAGACATGATATATCTCAGAGATTATGAGAAATACCCTGAGATATATCACGATTTTTTAAATTCTGTATACTTGCATCACACAAGACTTGCACTTCGGACAATATGTGTTGTTGCTAAGTGGCAATGGATCATGTTCAGATTAAGCAACGAGGGAACACAATTTATCTTCGAGTTCGATTTCGCGTTCTCGTGTTGCACTAATCGCTTGAGTGAGAACGTGTCTTGCACTCAAACCGAGTGCGTGCAGTTGCAGCCACCCTTGAGCTTCATTGCCTTCGCGGAGGATTTTTTGCAGTGGTGAAAGGAAACAAGCGAAGCCGTGCTGCTTGGCGATCGCCCAAACTTCTTGATACATTTCGGCAATCCAATCTCTTGCTAAAATGCTTCTGCCATCTTGCCAATGCCTGAGTTGAGCATCGAGACTCGAAGTTGCAGCAGCGGCTTCGTTGGCATAGGTGAGGGAGACGAGTTGATTTGGAGAGAAGGTACTTTGAGTTAACGGATCGAGATCAGGATTATCGATAAGTTGCTGAATACGTGCCTCTAATAAAGCTGTTATCGCCAGTAAGGCAATTGGATCTATGACTAAATCGCAAATTCGCAGTTCTAAGCGATTTAAGTCATAGGGACGGCGATCGCCATTTGGGCGCACTGATACCCAAAGATGACGAACATTTTGCATAGTTCCAGCCGCCAGCTGGTTTTCCACCCAATCAATGTGGTGGGCGTGACTTTCAAATAACGGGACTTGAGAAGGCGTTTGTGGAAAAACACTCCAGCGCGTGGAATGATGCCCAGTCGCTTTGCCATTTAGGAAGGGAGACGAAGCACTCAAGGCAAGGAACAAAGGTGCTTCTACCCTGATCAGCCGGCACGCCCGCATTAAAAGTTCTGGATCGCTGATACCGACGTTGATGTGAACGCTGGCTGTTACGACTTTTGTGCCGTATGTTTGCTCAATATAGGTATGATAAGGGTTTGTGGGGTCAGAGCGAAAAAAGCGATCGCTCCCACCTAACGAGAGAGTGCTTCCTGGAATCAGCGTGTAATCGCCCAATTGCTGAATAAAGTTTCGCAATTTCAGCCGAGGACGCAACAAGGCACATAAAAGCTGGTCGTAATTTCGCTCTGGTGCAGTTGTGTATTCTACGTTTCGGTTATCTGGCTCCCAGACAAATCCATCCAAAGACGTAACAATCTTGTCGGAGAGTCCGACGATATCACCACTAGGGGTGCCAGTGTACATCTCAATTTCAAAGCCTTTCAATAGCACCAGTCTGTTCTCCTCGGCTCTCCTTACTTTATAGATTGTATCGAAGGCGACGAAATTCTGCTTGTGACGTTAGAGTTAATTAACAGTTGACAAGGGGAGTATGGATGTGCAGTAATAGGGAGAAAATTTTTTGACTCTTGAGTGTTGACTTTTGACTTAAATTAGAATATAGCTTTTGATAAGCTGTTCCGCATTTAACTTGCATGATTTGGGCGGGCAAGATGCCCAGTCCACAAGAATTTGAAAAAATTTAGCTTATTAAGGGATTTTTCCTCTGCGCTTTTGAGGCTGTTTTGGCATATTTTGAGATGGAGTCTGTGCTGCTATAAATAGCTCAGGCGTGTTGAGAGTTGGTTGGGCAATGGCGAGACGCAGAAACTGTACCCACACTTCATCACTGAGTAAGTTTAAAGCTTGCTGAGGATTGTTAGTGGCGATCGCGCCCATAACTCTACGCCATCCTTGCCGTAATGATTCAATAAAAGCCGCTTCTGTGGATACCTCATCCAGCAAAGAAAGTGCAGTTCTAAAACTTGCTGAATCAGCTGATAGCTTTTGCGATTTTAGCCCGTGACATACGACATTCAGCCACACCGGAATAAGTTCTAGCCAGTTATTTTGCTGTATGGTTGTGAGTGCCATTTCTTCCATACCCAGCGCACCCCACACACACAAAGGCTGTACAGCTAGTTGAGTATCGCGATTTTGTATAGCATGTTCCCACAATTTTCCAGCATGGTTTTTGAAGCGATTGGCGAGAAATTCATAAGCTTCTTGGACTTGATGAGGAATTGTGACTTTATAAACCGATTCGCCTCGTGGTAAATAATCGCCGCCATAAGACAGCCAATTATGAACTCCACAAAGATGAATTTTCCCATCAACTATGACTTCTTTGACATGGGAATTTCCTAACCAAAAAACCTGTATAGCTGGCAAGCCATCAGGCGTTTTCAGTCCTCGAAGTTTTTCCTCCACTTGTGCTGGTATTGGTTTTTCTTCATCTTCTTGTTGCTGGGCAATTCCATGTCCAATCAAAATCCAAACTCCACGATTCACCAATTTTTGCAGCGAGTGAAGAAATTCTTCGTCTACAATTGCCTGATTTACCCAAGGAGAATAAATAAGAATCTGATGCTGTGCCGAATTTAAAACTTCTGAGAAAGCTTGAGGAATTTGCCCATCGCGTAACTGTACAACTGTACGTGACAAGTTGATTTTTTTTTGTTCTGCACTCGCAAGTCTTGCAGTTTCCAGCGCCTTTTGCTGAATCTTTTCCAGTCTGGCTTCAATTTCTGTGTTTTTCTGATTCAAAGTTGCTTTGCGCTCAAAAGTGATTGTTTCGTCTAACAATTCGCACAATGCTTGCAAAGAGACTTTCCCTTCAGCTTGGAGTGATTCCAGCCAGTTTGGTTCCGACTTTAAAATTTGCTTTCCCTTTCTAAGTTGGATGTTCAACTTCTCTTCAAGTGCATCAAAGACAAGGAAAAGCGATATAGTTTCCCATTTTTTTTTGGTGGGAGCTATTACCTTACAGGAAATGACGATTTTTCCATCTTCTGGTACATGAAGTGCTAAACCTGAAGCCTGAATACTTTGTTGTAATTCTTCAAGCGATAAGGAAGAAATATCAGTAATTGTATTATCAATGGTGACAAAGTCTGCCAAATTAGGCAAAATCACCAGTGCATCATTAAATGGTTCAGAGGCAAAGGTAAGCTTTTCGCCCAAGGGATCTACAACAGCATAAATTTTTTCAGAGTATGGGGGCTGTGGTACAGTTCCTTTCTCATAGAATAAACGCCCTTCAGGAGTGACTGTAATTGGTGATCTCACTTCGAGAGTTTGTAACTTCTGAAGAGTCGCAATAGTACTTCGGACGAATACAGGATCAAGCCCCAGTATAGATGCTAATTCATCTGCTGTTGGCGGAGAGTCCAATTCAACACCAGCCCGGATTATAAACTCTTCAAGTACATTGAACTGGCGGGATTCCCTGATAGTAACTTCTACATGAGTTTGACACAAACTATAGCGGAATTGACGCGCTGCTAAAACCGATAAACCAGGGCTTTGTGCTTCAATTTCATTTACCAAATCTCTGAGATTATTATCAATAGGTTTAGCAGAAGACGCGAGAAACATCAACTAAACCTCCATGACGATGTACAATGTTGGAAACCTCTGAATACATACTTCCGATTTTGCCTGTTTGACGGGTAAATAAATCGTGACATCCCACAATTATTAGTAGTTCTTGCGCGCGGGAAAAAGCAACGTTCACCCTTTCTGACTTCTTGGCAAAACCCACATCTCCCTTACTATTGTTACGAACCATACTAACAATTACAACAGGTCTTTCCATACCTTGAAATCGGTCAACTGTTCCAGTACGAATTTGTAAAGAAGGATAAAGTTCCGATTGAAGGCGCTCATCAATTTTTCTGAGTTGAGCGCCATAAAATGTAATTACGGCGATTTCTTTTTTAGGTTCACCATTAGCAACTCTAGTAGCCCAAGCACTCTCCATCTGCTGACAAAGACGTTCAATAGCATCAATTTCTTGAAGATTAAAGAATGAAGTTCCTTCACGTTGCTCTTGAAACTCATTTTCTGCTGGCATTTTTACCCAGACAATATGGTGGTCTTTTTGAATGATTTTACCTGCCAAATTATGTGCGCGTTTCGTGTCAGGTTGTAAAATTCCACATTCTAGTTTACCGTCATAAAACTGATTGATTGCCCCCATGATAAAGGGGTGCATTCGATACTGTGTAGTGAGCATCTGTTTGATGCTTTCATCAGCAGCTTCAAACTGACTTTTGAAAAGTGATTCTTCTAAGAATTGCAGTTCTTCTCGTGTACTACTAATTTCTTGAGCAACTTCTTCTAAAGTGCTAGTATCAAGCATGGGTGGTAATTGTCGATGGTCGCCAACCATGACTAACTTTTTGCCTTTCAAAGCTGGGATGAGTAATTCTGGTGGAGTACACTTACTCACCTCATCAATGATGACGACATCAAAGTTTTTGAATTCTTCAGAAAATTCTCGATTTGCTGCTTGAACACAGGTGATACCGACGACGTTGGCGTTATCTAGATAAATTCGCCTCAAATCGTTGCGATCGCCCTCTGAGGGGTTGCGTAATTTTTCAATCCAATCTTGGACAAACTTCTGATATCTATTGAGATAAGTTTCTTCATTTTGGAGTTGCTTTTGCCAATATTCAAACTGGCTTTTTACGGTGCGTAAATAGTTTATATTAAACAAGTCTGTAGCAGGAATTTCAAGCTTAAATTTATCAGGTATTGCTTGCCATGCTATCTGCCACCAGTTTCGCTCTGATTTTAAATTTTCTGATAGCTGTGGTTGTATTTTTTGCTGTGATTCACGTAGTTTTATTTCTAATTCTTCAAGTAGCTGTAGAGAAATTGTGTTTTCTTCTTTTAGCCGTGAGAGATGCTTATGCAGAGATTTTTTGATAATTTCCAGTACAGCAAAAGGTTCTAATGATGAAATTAAGGTTTCAAGCTGATTTATGCAATTTGCCCAAGAATGCACTTGCTTAGAGAATTCTTGGGGCTGTTCCCAAATATTTGATTGCTTGGCAAGATATTGTTCCGCTAGAATGCGTAATTGAGCGGGTAAGTTGTGCTGTTGGGTAAGTTCTTGCAGAATACTGATAACTCGTGCAAGTTTCAAACTACCATCTTGTCTTACTCTTTCTACCTGAGATTGATTGGCAGATATTTGCTCTTGGGTAATTCCATTTTTTTGAAGTTCCTTAAGTTGTTTTTGTAAACTTTGAAGCTGTTGTTCGGTTTCGGTTTTGACTTGTAAAACGCATTGACGTGCATTTTTCAGGATGCTATCGAGTAATTCTTGTGTAATCCGCGTGAGAGTAGACTCAATGTTATTCAAGTCCCATGATGCACCATACTTCTGTTGCATTCTCATCAGAAAAAACTGTGTATTTTCAACCAGCAATTTTCGCTGACTAGGTTTGAGTTGTTGATAGTTATTAAACTGTTGGTAAATTTCTTGCCATTGGGTACAATCGCTTGTTGACAGCACCATTGGAGTTTTGCTGAAACTTTGCTGTAAAAAATAACTAAAATTATACTGTTTACCTCGTCGGTCAATAAAACCGCCGTCTATTTCATAGGCGATCGCCTTTGCTAATAACTCCCACTCTGGTAGCTTAAGTGTGTAACCTTTCGGCACAATTTCTAATTTGAATGTCTTAGCAAACATCAACAAACCTAGTGGTAAGTCCGCTAAATTCTCTGTTAATGGTTGCCCAGATTTGTGACAATCATTTAATACATGATACAGAAGAGAATATGCTGTAGACTTCCATTCCTTAACTGCTGTGATAATATAATCTATTTCCCGTTTGCGGTTTTCCCAACTCCGAATTGTTTGTTGTAAGTTTTGCTGCTTGGTAAGAAATTGCTGATAATCTGTTTGTAGCTGATTTAAATAAGTAGAATTCTGTCTAAATACCTGCACCGACGCCGCAACCTCCGACATGGCTACAGTTGCCTCTTGAGCAGAACTTAATGCTGTTTTAAATTCAGATACATCTGCTACAGTTTCACGCAACCAAACCGCCAAGCCAAATGCGCCACGTTGAGGGCGAACAAAACCAAGTTCATCAGTATATTTGATGGCTGTACGAACATCTGCCAAAAAGTTTTCTACTGTACTGTTACCTTCTGTGTAGGGTTTAAGAAGTGGCAAAAAATCTGTTACTTCTGGGTCTTCCCAGTTTACGTTCGGTGCAGCGTTTAGCAGTTCCTCCAACCTTGCTATTAGGAATTCAACCTCATTTTTCTGTGCTTCAGTTTTCTTGTAGGCTGTTTCTTGATTTTTACAGTTTGCCTCTAAGCTTGCTTTGGTATTGTTGAATTCATTTTGTGTCTGATAAAATTCTTCTTCTGCTTTTACGTATGCTGTGAATCGTTGTGATGATGTCAACAATTGACGCAAAATCTTTACATTTTCAAGGCGTTGGGTGAGATTGTTTTCGCAATCAGTCGCGGTATTTTGTAGCCATGTGCCAATCACTTGGTCTTCTAAAAATGGCTGTCCTTCTTCCCCAACTTTCTCGGCTCGTCCCTTTCGTACAGCCCGAATCACTGGATTGTGAACTAATCGACTCAGGGCATTATCAACTGCTAAATTTGCTTGAGAGGCAATGAGAGTGCGTTCACCCCGAAGAGCAACTTGATAGCAAATCTCCGCAATCACAGTCGTTTTACCTGTCCCTGGCGGACCTTGAATCAGAACAAGATCCTCGGCTGCAAGTACCGTTTCCACTGCTGCTTTCTGACCAGGATTAGCGGAAGATAATAACATATCTTCTGGTCGAAGTTGAACAGTTTTTTGAATCGGTCTTGCTTGGGAAGCATCGAATAAGAAGTTACCCAAGTAGGGATTTTGGGTGTAACCATTATTCAAGTCGTCTAAAGCTTTTTTCTTGCGCTGAATTTGTTTGATGTCACCAACTGCCTCGAAACACAAGAATCCGGTGACTGGCAGCTGATAACGCCCTGCTGCCATGTATTCAGCTAAGTCGCGTTCTAGCCTTATATGTATGATGCAACGGTTGGAGTCAACTTCTTCAACAGACCCGAGTTGGCGGCTGTTCTGCCAGTTTTTTCCTGTGGGTGCAGTCTCGAAAAGTTTTAGTTCTTCGTTTCTTGCCCGTTTTGCCCGTTCCCAGAAGTTTTTCACACCCAAAGAATTTTCAGGAGAACCGTCAAGGGTGGCTGAGGCTACATCAATTTCAAAACTGATCCGCCTTCTGGAGCTATAATTATGAGCCAAGTAAGGCACACAAAACTGACGTGCCTTAGCAATGTTTTCCTCAATCTGCAAAAACGCTTTCCAAGCTTTAAGCTGATCTTCTGTCGGTACATGGTCACCACAGACTGGCGTGGCTGCCATGCGTGCCAATGCCGTTGACGGAATGCCGAGATGATGTTCGTGGTCGGGTAGCAAACACAAGCGACAAGGGACACCATAGCCATCAGCGTGTCCCCGTGAGAGTTGTAGGAACTGAACCGACAGTATCTTTAAACCACCGTATCCATTTTGTTGTACAGCTGCTATGAATCCTAACGTTTTTCCTAGCTTCTTAAGTTTTATGGGTAATTGAACATCCGAGTCTGTTGCGATTGTCAACTCCCAAATTTCTTGTTTTGGCTCTTTTCCAGCCCCCTTGCGACGAACATAAAACAGGCAAGGCTTTCGACCGACACATTCAAACATTAACTCGTTGGCACGCTCTCGCCGCTCCCGAAATTCGGGATATGATTCAAGGGCAGCATCACCTTCAAGATTGCGGATCAATCGATCAATTGTCGAACCTACTAATACATAGCCCCAATTTTCGGAGTTTGTTTTAATATTTAAGGAATTTGTTTGGGAAGAGGTGGCAACGTTAGCAACTCGTTTCTTTGTCGCTTTACGAATGCGTTCTGCCTCGAATTCAGAAATTGTGCTGCTCTGACTTTTAGCTGCAATGTTGAGTTGGTCGCAAATTGCTAATAGCTTTTTGTTGTCCAACTTCAATTCCTTTGATAGTTCGTAAATTCTGACTTTGCCGTTGTTCATCCACTCTTGCCCTTGCCCACATTTTCCAAGTTTAGTTTTACTTATACCAATTCTCTGTAAACTTGCACTTAATACTTACTCTTTCACTCAGCCGCGTGCTTGGCGACGCCAGTCGCCTAGGTCGGGAAACCCTCCTGCAGCGCTGGCTCGTCTTGGCGGTTCGTTTAATAAATATTAAGTACATTTTCATGGAGAATTGGTATTAATAGACTTCTTACAAAAATAGGATTTATGAATTTTTGAACCACAGATGGACACAGATGGACACAGATAAATATCGGTGCTCATCGGTGTCCATCTGTGGTTTCATCTCAAAAACATTGATTGTATGCAAGAGTTCTACTATATCAAAGTCTGTATTGCTGATAAACTTGACTGGCAGCGCGATGCACCAAGGAGTGACGATAAACAAGGGATTTCATATCATCAGCATAACCGCCGCCAATAACGCAAGCGACAGGGTATCCGCCGGCAACACAGGTACTCAAAACCTGCATTTCCCGACGGAAGATGCCTGTATCGGTTAGGGCTAATTTTCCCAGGCGATCGCCTATGTGTGGATCAACACCAGCATCGTAGAAAATGAAATCTGGCTTGACATCCGAAAGCAAATCTGGTAAAAATTTTGCCAAAGTTTGCAGATAGGCGTCATCTTCCATTCCTACAGCCAGGGGAACATCCAAATCGCTTTGTTGCTTTGTGCCAGGAAAATTAACTTCGCAGTGCATCGAGAAAGTGAAAACACTATCATCCTCTTGGAAGATGAAAGCAGTGCCATCGCCTTGATGCACGTCCAAGTCCACAATCAGAATTTTTTGGACAAGTCCGAGTTTTTGTAAGACGCGGGAGGCGATCGCCAAATCGTTGAAAATACAAAAACCAGATCCATAACTGGGAAAAGCATGATGAGTACCGCCTGCAGTATTGCAAGCCAAACCCTGCTTTAGTGCGAGTTGCGCGGTAAGAATAGTACCACCTACTGCTACACACGTACGGTTCACCAGTGCTGAACTCCAGGGTAATCCAATGCGCCGCTGTGCTTTGGCATCGAGAGTACCCTGACAGTAAGCTTGAACGTACTCTGGGGTGTGAACTAACTCTATCAACTCTTGTGGTGGGCGTGTAGGCGTGTGAAATTGTTCTTTTTGCGCTACGTTATCTGCTAGGAGCAGTTCGTAGAGTTGCCTAAATTTTGGCATCGGGAAGCGATGACCTTCGGGTAGTGGGGCAACATAATTGGGGTGGTAAATAATTGGCAAGTTCATGTTATTTATTTTGAACCGCCAAGACCCTAAGTACGCCAAAAGATATTTTCTCGTTGGTACTCTTTGCGAATTTGGGAACAAGTAAGTAGTTTTTTACGTCGAATCCCGAGTTTAACCGACACAGATTCACGCAAGTTTTGTTGAAACACAAAACCAAACAAGGGACAATAGCAAATAAGCCGAGAGCGCTTTTCACGGAATTATCGAATCACTTCTAGCTGCGATTCTGGTATCTTTTGCTGTGGGATATTATACTAGAAATTCCTTCAATCTCAAATCCAAAGTCTAAAATCAAAAATTTTTATGATGCATTGGATTTTGCCAATTCTGTTTATCTTGGCTGGTTTTCTTGGTGGAATTATCAGCGAACAAATTATCTTTACAAGACTGAGAAAATTTGTTGCTAGCAGACAAATTCGCGGAAGTGAAATTATATTTCGCTCCTTGAATCGTATGCCCTTCTTTTGGTGCGTGCTTGGTGGGTTTTATGCTGCACTGATGAGTTACCGCCCTGATCCGGATGTTACAGAACTACTGAAAAAGATTATTACAAGCGCTTTTTTATATACAGTCACTGTAGTTTTTGCCAGACTGACTGCTGGGTTTGTAAATTTATTTTTTCGCAGAACTAATGGTCTTTCAGCATCACTGCTTTCTAATGGAGCCAAAACTGCCGTTTTAGTTTTGGGAACATTAATTATATTGCAGACGTTAGGGTTTGAAATTACACCAATACTGACAACGTTGGGTGTTGGTGGTATAGCAGTTGGTTTAGCACTTCAAGATACACTAGCTAATTTATTTTCTGGTTTTTATTTAATTATTTCTAAGCAAGTCAGAACAGGAGATTACGTTAAACTAGCTGATGGAAATCATGAGGGTTACGTTACAGATATAACATGGCGCAATACGACTATAAAAGAGCTTTCCAATAACGTGATAATAGTACCAAATTCTAAGCTAGCTTCCGCTATTTTCACGAACTATCATCTACCAGTTAAAGAAATCACATTAACGATGAATGTAGGAGTTGGCTATGATAGCGACCTTGATCAAGTCGAAAGAGTGACTGTAAAGGTTGCTAAAGAGGTGATGCAGGAAATTGCTCCTGAATTAATAGCAAATGAACCTTATATAAGATTTAATGAATTTGCTGATTTTAGTATAAATTTTACGCTTTATATGCGAGTCAATGAATTTTTTGACCAACGTATGGCTAAACATTTATTTATTAAGAAATTGCACAAACGTTATCAGAAAGAAGGAATTAAAATCCCCTTCCCAATTAGAGATATTTATGTGCAAGGTGATGGAAGTACAAATGGAGCGATGACGCTGGAATAATTAAGTTGTGACCGAAGAAAGAACTTAGGACTCAGAACTCAGTAGTCAGCTTGGAGGAATAAGTAAAAGGATGCAAGCCCCCAACTCCTTTATGGAAAGAAGAAAAAGAATTGTTTTAAGACACGTAGTGCGATGAAACAAGGCGTCCTTATTTAAATCCCCTAAATTTATTTATAGGGATGTATTCTGAGTTCTGCATTCTGATAACTGAGTTCTTCTTAAGCATTAAAATACATTCTGTTTTTAACTATCACCACCTCTAGCAAATACCTCAAGTTCTTCTAGAGTCTGAGTGACACCAACCTATGACGGCACGTTGCATAAACCGTGGAATAATCTTAATAACTTCTACATTAGGGAATGTAGGACTGGTCTGGAACTCAACATACTTGCCTTCTCGCAGTACATTAACGTCGAACCAAGGGGTTCCCATGCTCGTTTCTGGACTTTTAACAGGGTTTTTACGAAATCTGCAAGTAAGACTTTTGACCGTTCATGCTCTGGTAATGGAGCCATGATTTCTAAAATTCCATTGGCATAAGCAATTCGAGATGACCGCTTTTGTCCTAACTCAACGAGAATTTCTTCAAATCTTTCCCAAGAAACAGGCTGTAAGGTAACTTTTTGACCAGGTTCTAACCGAAGTCTAATGTCCGTGATTCGCATATGAATTTTCCGTTACATAAATCCTACCCAAAGCTACCCATAATTAGACCTTTCTAGACAAAGATAACTTGTACTAATTATTTCCACTTTGGGTTTCGTTTACTTCCTGCTTCAACCTGGAGATGTCGGCATCAACCAGTCCACAGGCTATCACTGCCTAACTGACAGCTTTTGACAAATTAATCGCTGCGTTCAAATCGCGATCAATGACAAATCCACAATCACCACATTCAAACACTCGCTCATTTAAAGTGAGTGTTTCTTTCTTTGTTCCGCAGTTTGAACAAGTTTTAGAACTGGGAAACCATCGATCAACTACAATAAGCTTGGAGCCATACAATTGACACTTATAAGTCAACTGACGCCGAAACTCATAAAATCCCATGTCAGCAATTGCCCTTGCTAGCTTATGATTAGCCATCATGCCCGATACATTCAAGTCTTCTATCACTACCGTGCCGTGGTTCTTGGCAAGTAGTGTTGTTAGTTTGTGTAACGTGTCTTTTCGGATGTTGGCTATCTTCATGTGCAGCCTAGCTACTGCTATCTGTGCTTTCTTCCAATTAGTTGAACCGATAATTTTATGGCGATTCAACCATTGCATTCTGGATAACTTAGCTTCATATTTCTTATAAGACTTCGCTCCTGCAATCACCTCACCAGTAGATAATGTAGCAAGATTTTTAACACCAAGATCAACGCCTACAACATTTGTCTGCTCTAAGTTTTGAGTTTCTACATCAAATCTGAAACTGATAAACCATTTATCGGCTTGACGGCTAATTGTTGCAGACTTGGTCAATACTTGTGGGAGTCGTTCATAAGTTTTGAGAACACCAATTACAGGTACTTGAATTTTGTTATTACCTAGAATTTTGACAGTACCTTCAAGTGTGAAAGAATCACGCTTGCCTTTCTTTTTAAACTTTGGAACACCAGCAGTTTTGTTAAAACAACGTTTCCAAGCCTCACGCAAAGCCATTAAAGCTTGTTGTGGTGTAGATTTGCTGCATTCATAATACCATTCGTTTTCAGATTTCACTAACGCTACTAACCACTTATGTAGGTCGATAGCAGTAGGAAATTTGATTTTAGAATCGGGTAAGGCATTGTTGTGGTCAAGAATTTGTTTGGTCAGTCCTAGTCCCCAATTCCAAGCATGGCGTGCTATACCACAATGCTTCATCAATGCTGTGCGTTGCGCCTTATTGAGTATTAGCTCTGTTTTGAATCCAAGTAGCAAGGCAACTCCTTTATCCATTCTCTAAATGCTTGAGACATATTCCAGCCTTGTTTGTCTGCGTACGCTTGAAGCTTGTCTAATTCTTGCTGAGTAAGCAAAACCTTAAACCATCTATTTCGTTTAGGCATTTTATTATTTCACTCAATCGTCTGCTCATGGTCAAATTTAGACCATGTATCAAGTAGTAAAAACCGAATAAAAATATAAAGCTACCCAAAATTGAGTAGCTATGGGTAGCTTTGTCTAGAAATTAAGTTACAGTTTCTTTCCCTTCCTTGGGAGAAAGCGTCTTAGGGCAGAAACCTTAACCCGACTGGGACTGGTTCAACAATAGCATTTTGTGCCTAATTCTCTGAAATTAGAGAAAATGACTATATGAGGACACACTTTAAAAATCTTAATCAATGACTGTAAGTATCCAGCAGCAAACAACGGCTACCTTTGAAAAACTCTTTTGGACTTGGCAGGGTTACAAAATTCAGTACACCGTTATGGGTACTGGACGCCCCCTAGTACTAGTTCATGGCTTTGGGGCTTCGATTGGACATTGGCGGAAAAATATCCCCGTTTTAGCAGCCGCTGGCTATCAAGTCTTTGCTGTTGACCTTTTGGGGTTTGGTGGTTCCGATAAGCCACCGTTAAATTACACAGTCGAAGTGTGGGTGGAACTGCTCAAGGATTTTTGTGCATCACACATTCAAGAGCCTGCGATATTTATAGGTAACTCTATCGGCGGACTTCTAAGCTTAATGGTGGTGGCGGAACATCCGGAAGTAGCCGCAGCTGGTGTTTTGATTAACTGTGCAGGTGGGTTGAGTCATCGACCACAGGAACTGAACCCGCCGCTTCGTATCGCAATGGGAGCTTTTAACTCATTGGTGCGATCGCGCCTTGCAGGAGGATTCGTCTTTAACCGCGTCCGCCAAAAAGCCCAAATTCGCCGTACCCTATACCAGGTTTACCGCAACCGGGAAGCCGTCACCGATGAATTGGTAGATTTACTTTATGCTCCTTCTTGTGATCCAGGAGCGCAACAAGTTTTCGCCTCTATCCTCACTGCGCCTCCTGGTCCTTCTCCAGTGGAGCTTTTGCCTAAGGTGGAGCGCCCATTGCTGGTCGTTTGGGGTGCAGATGACCCTTGGACACCAATCTCCGGGGCGAAAATTTACGAAAAAGCGCGGGAAAATGGTAAGGATATCAAAATTGTGCCTATTCCGGGGGCTGGACATTGTCCCCACGATGAAGTGCCAGATGTTGTCAATCAACAAATTGTGGACTGGTTAGCATCTTTGTAAACTGAGTGAAAAACCCGGTTTTAAAAAATCGGGTTTCTTGACTACTACGTCTGTTGAAGTGAAATCATGAAGTTATGGTTCAAACTATACAAGCAAAAGATATTAATCTTGCCCAGTTAAGCGAAACATTTGGGCTGCAACGCACGGAGAACGAACAGTTTTTCCGAGACTGGCAGGATAATTTGCCTGAACTCAGTGACTCAGAAAAGCAAGTTCTCGATGAAGTCAAGCGTGAGTATTTTCATTTATCTCAATATGAAATTCTAGAGCCTGTCGTCAAGATGGTTGTGCTATCACCTCTACTGAAGCTGGCAGGTTTTTATCGTCCACCTTTTTACATTGCTGCTGAAAAGGGGATAGAAATTCTATCCGAAGATGAAGGCACAATTGTACGCGGTCTCATAGAGATTTTAGTATTTCATCCTCCGTTTTGGGTGATTACGATTGAAGCAAAACGGGCACAATACTCTCTAGAGGCAGCAATTCCTCAAGTTCTGGCATATATGCTTAGTTGTCCTGATTCTGGAAAACCCGTGTTTGGTTTTGTGACCAATGGTAGAGAATTCCAGTTTTTGAAATTGACCAAACAAGGTCAACCGAAATATGCTCTATCCTACACACTGTCTCTCAATCGTGCTGATGATTTATATATGGTTTTGAGAGCTTTAAAGCGCCTGGGTCAGACCGTCATTCAATGAAAACTAGGTTCAAATTTCTGGTTCTACTCCGAGCGATCGCAACTGCGCTGCCAATCGTTCTGCCCGTTGACGTTCCTTAGTTGCTAATTCCGAACCCCATAGCAAGAGTTCCCCGTGTTCATCCCACCAACGCAACCAATAGCCTGTTCGATTTTCTCGGCTTCCTTGCCATATACCTAAAAACAGGTTCATTTCCGCAATCCAGAGACGATTGTTTTCATCTGGTGTCTGAAGTTGATACTGCCCAGAATTATCTAGCCGATAAACTTCCAACACTCCCGTTTCTGGTTCAAAAATGGCGTAGTTGGGAACTTTTAAAACTTGCTCATAATAAAACCATTTGCCAGGTGGATAAGTTGGTTTACTGGAATACTCTCCACCTTCTGTATCCGAAAGAAATTCCATCACGATGACTGGAAAATCACCCTGGAGTTGTGGAGTATAACTACGCTTAACCTCTTCACGTGATACTTTAATAGAAGGTATAAATCCCCAATCGGGAGCTTTCACCACGATTTTGTTATTTAAAGTCGCACAGATGCCGTAGTTAGTTATGGTTAAGGCGTTGGCTGATAATCTGACCGCCAGTTCTAAGCTTTCTGTTAAAGCCGCAGCTAATAGTGGCTGATTAATGTTATCCACTGGCTCGTCATCTAAAACAAAATCATCTGGTAACTTTTCCCAGGTAATTTCATAAGTGGCTGCACTGGCTAGCATAGTAAAAATGCCTCTTCAATGCCATCGATAAATCTAGCGTAACAGTGAGTCATCGTTTGAGACTATTGTTCCTGCACTTCTTGCCCAGAGGCTTTGAGCTATCGGCTACAAGAGATAAGGGCAATTACACTACAAACAAGGGTGGAATCATCACCTATAACAGTACGATTGTTCTACTATGGTAAGGGCGACAATGATAATATTAAGAACTGTTTCGCCTCCGCCGCTTTCTCTCAGTTCACCCATATGTCAAATAGCCAGCAGATAGCCGCATCCTTAAATGGACATCTTCCACACCCTAACTCCAACAACCAAAATACAATCCGCATTCGAGGTGCAAGGCAGCATAATCTCAAGAATATTGATTTGGAACTGCCACGCGATCGCCTGATTGTCTTTACTGGTGTTTCTGGTTCTGGCAAATCTTCCCTAGCATTTGACACCATCTTCGCCGAAGGGCAACGCCGTTACGTGGAATCCCTCAGTGCTTATGCACGGCAATTCTTAGGACAGGTGGAAAAACCTGATGTGGAGGCGATAGAGGGTTTAAGCCCGGCGATTTCCATTGACCAAAAGTCTACCTCCCATAACCCCCGTTCCACCGTGGGGACGGTGACGGAGATTTACGATTATATGCGTCTGTTGTTTGGACGGGCGGGTGAACCTCATTGTCCGATATGCGATCGCTGTATTGCCCCTCAGACGATAGATCAGATGTGCGATCGCATTCTAGAACTTCCTGAACGTACCCGCTTTCAAATCCTCGCGCCTGTCGTCCGGGGTAAAAAAGGGACTCACAACAAGCTGTTATCAAGTTTAGCCTCTCAAGGTTTTGTCCGTGTCCGGGTGGATGGCGAGGTGCGAGAACTTTCTGACGCGATTGAGTTAGATAAAAATGTTACGCATACAATCGAAGTGGTGATTGACCGCCTCGTGAAAAAGGCTGGTATGCAGGAGCGTTTGGTCGATTCTCTTGCAACTTGCCTGAAACAATCTAGTGGAATTGCGGTGATTGAACTTATAAAAGATACAAAAGAAAAAGAATTACCCGCAGAATTAGTATTTTCCGAGAACTTTGCTTGTCCGGAACACGGGGCGGTTATGGAAGAATTATCGCCGCGTTTGTTTTCGTTTAATTCTCCTTATGGTGCTTGTCCTCACTGTCACGGGCTTGGAAGTTTAAGAAGGTTTTCGCCAGATTTGGTGGTTCCTGACCCGAAAGCGCCTGTGTATGCTGCTATTGCTCCTTGGTCGGATAAGGACAATTCTTATTATCTGGAATTATTGTACAAGCAGGGGCAAGAGTTTGGGTTTGAGTTGCAGACGCTGTGGAGTCAGTTGACTGAGGAGCAACGAGAGGTCATTTTATATGGAGAGGAACGAACCAAAGAGGCGCAGAAGAAGCAGAACTCAGGGTTTAAAGGGGTGCTGCCTATGTTGCAAAGGCAGTATGATGGTGGTTCGGAGTTAATTAAGCAAAAGTTAGAACAGTATTTGATTGACCAGCCGTGTCCAGTGTGCGAGGGGAAGCGCTTAAAACCGGAGGCGTTGGCGGTGCGGTTGGGACAGTACCGGATTTTAGATTTGAGTGGTGCTTCGATTCGAGAGTGTCGGGAGAGGATTGATAAGTTAGAGTTGAGCGATCGCCAGTTGCAAATAGGCGACTTGGTACTGAGAGAAATTAGAGCGCGATTGCAATTTCTGTTGGATGTAGGATTAGATTATCTAACACTTGATCGTCCGGCGATGACGCTTTCGGGTGGGGAAGCGCAACGAATTCGTCTAGCAACTCAAATTGGTTCTGGGTTGACTGGGGTTTTGTATGTCTTGGATGAACCAAGTATTGGTTTGCATCAACGAGATAATGGGCGGTTACTGCGAACTTTAACAAAATTGAGGGATTTGGGAAATACCTTAATTGTGGTAGAGCATGATGAAGAAACCATTCGTGCTGCTGACTACCTTGTTGATATTGGTCCTCATGCGGGTATTCATGGCGGAAATATTGTCGCCCAAGGTGATTTGCAAGCGTTGCTGAAAGCGGAAGAGTCGCTAACGGGTGCATATTTGTCAGGACGACGGGTGATTACAACTCCAGATGCACGTCGAGACGGAAATGGGCGAAGTTTAGTCATTAAAAATGCCCGCCGCAATAACTTAAGAAATGTAGATGTAGAAATACCTTTAGGTAAACTTGTCGCTGTCACTGGTGTTTCTGGTTCTGGTAAATCTACGCTAATTAACGAACTACTCTACCCCGCACTGCAACATCAGCTGACGCGCAAAGTTCCTTTTCCTAAAGACATAGATGCCATTGAGGGATTGGATAGTGTTGACAAAGCCATTGTCATTGACCAATCACCTATTGGTAGAACACCGCGTTCTAACCCAGCGACTTATACAGGTGTTTTTGATATTATTCGCGAAGTTTTTACAGCAACAATTGAAGCAAAAGCAAGGGGTTATAAAGCAGGGCAATTTTCCTTCAACGTCAAAGGTGGACGCTGCGAAGCTTGCAGTGGACAAGGTGTGAATGTCATTGAAATGAACTTTTTGCCAGATGTTTATGTCCAATGCGAAGTTTGCAAAGGTGCAAGATATAACCGCGAAACATTGCAGGTCAAGTACAAAGATAAGTCTATTTCTGATGTTCTGAATATGACTGTTGAGGAAGCTTTGGAGTTTTTTATAAATATTCCCAAAGCAGCGACGAAACTGCAAACTTTAGTTGATGTGGGGTTGGGATATATTCAACTTGGACAACCAGCAACAACCTTATCTGGTGGAGAAGCACAACGGATAAAATTAGCAACAGAATTATCACGTCGCGCTACAGGTAAGACACTTTATCTCATAGATGAACCCACGACAGGTTTATCTTTTTATGATGTCCACAAGTTGTTAGATGTCTTGCAACGTTTGGTGGATAAAGGGAATTCCATTTTAGTGATTGAACACAATTTAGATGTGATTCGTTGTGCTGATTGGCTGGTAGATTTGGGACCGGACGGCGGCGACAAAGGGGGAGAGGTTATTGCTGTAGGTACGCCAGAGGAGGTGGCGGAGAATCCTAGATCCTATACTGGGCAGTATATTAAGCAGGTGTTACAGCAGTATTCAGCAGCAAGGGTAGAGTCTGTGAGTGGAACTTGATGCATTGTAAATGATGAGGTACGCTGCGTGTAAAAATTTCTCAGTAATCTAAAAATAAATTTTCTGTTGAATGGTGGCCTTATTGTTATGAATAACCTTTCCAAAGAATTGCTTCGCAATTTTGAGTCAGCACATAAAGAAGATATAGAGACAATCACTCAGGTTTTGGCGCGGATAACCACAAAAAGTCCAGACGAAATTAAACCACACCTGGACGCAATGCTTGAGCGGTTAGTTCAACCACAACAGGTACAGCGTCCTTTGTACGAAACCGCTACTCCAGAAGAATTGGCACAAGTGTTTCGGGAGTGGGCAGAGAGTCACGATCGCAATTCACCTCTGTTATCAGATTATGCTGTTAGCCGGGAAAGTATCTACTCAGACGAGGAATTATAATTGACTTTTCTTGTAGATACAAATGTATTGCTTCGTAGCGTAGAACCCTCTCACCCAATGTATCCAGATGCAAGTCATGCCATCGCTACCCTGCTGGCACTGGGAGAACGTTTATGCATCGTACCGCAAAACTTGATTGAATTTTGGAACGTTTACACCCGTCCAACCCAGAGGAATGGCTTGGGACATACCGCAGCCCAAGCAGAAGCAGAAATTAACCGTTTAAAGACTATTTTTCCCTTGTTGCTGGATACGGAGGCAATTTACCAAGAATGGGAAAAGCTGGTAGTTGCCTATAAGATTAGAGGAGTAAACGTACATGACGCTCGACTGGTCGCAGCAATGCTGGTGCATGGGTTAACCCACATCCTGACCTTCAACATCAGCGATTTTACTCGCTATACAGAAATTACTGCCGTACATCCAACCGCCATCACACCTTAAGCAAACCTATTTACTCATAGCCTGGGAATAACTGATTAGGCGATCGCCCTTGGGGATGCCGCAGAGGAGCATCATCAAGCGGAGTTACTCAGTGGAGAAATTCTTGAAGTTCATCCCCCATAAATAACTTCAATCTAATAAACATCCTCCTTAATACATATTTAGTTCTACCTCTTGCATAATAGTCAGGTATATGAGTGTGCAGGAGGTAGGAGGTTTTGGCATGGATCTTTTTTACAATTTTTTCTCAGAAAATTTTATTCCTCATGGGCATTGTTATTTATGGAAACCAGAGTTGGTTTCGCTGCATATCCTGTCAGATGTCATAATCGCACTTTCTTACTATTCGATCCCGCTGACGCTGGTGTATTTTGTCCGCAAGCGGAAAGATGTGCCTTTTAGAAACATTTTTCTCTTGTTTGGAGCCTTTATTATTTCTTGTGGCACAACACATATTGTAGAAGTGTGGACGCTTTGGCATCCTGTTTATTGGTTATCTGGAACTATCAAAGCTTTCACAGCTATCATTTCTTTTTATACAGCTCTTACTCTCATCCCTCTAGTTCCTCTAGCACTTGCTCTCCCCAGCCCAGCACAGCTTGAAGCGGCAAATAAAGCTTTGCAAGAGGAAAATATTGAGCGTAAACGAGTTGAGCAAGAGTTGCGAGAGTACAAAGAACATTTAGAAGAACTTGTAAAGCAACGTACTACTGAACTAGCAAAAGCCAACGAACACCTTCAGCAGGAAATTATTCAACGCCAGGAGTCCCAGGACAAGATGGCGCAGTTACTCAAAAAAGTAGAAAGTGCAAATAAAGAATTAAATGATTTTGCTTATGTGGTTTCCCATGATTTAAAAGCGCCACTTCGAGGAATTGCTTCATTGTCAGAGTGGCTATTAGCTGATTACGCTGAGCAATTTGACGAACAGGGTAGAGAATTCGTTAATCTCTTGATAAATAGAGTTCAGAAAATGTATAACTTAATTGATGGCATTTTAGAATACTCAAGAGTTGGACGCCTTCAAGAGGAGAGTCGGCAAGTGAATTTAAATAAAGTCGTTGCAGATGTGATTGACATTCTTAGTCCTAGTGAAAATATACAAATACAGATAGCGAATAAATTACCTATTGTTTACTGTGAAAAAACTCGTATAGAACAAGTTTTTCAAAACTTATTGAGTAATGCCATCAAATTTATTGATAAACCGCAAGGTCAGATTCTAATCGACTGTACTGAAGATAATGATTATTGGCAATTTAGTGTTGCTGATAATGGTTTAGGAATTGAAAAGCAATATTTTGAAAGAATATTTCAAATCTTCCAAAAATTATCTAGCAATAAAGATGACAGTACAGGCATTGGTTTAGCTTTAGTAAAAAAGATTGTAGAAATGTATGATGGCAAGGTTTGGGTGGAATCAGAAGTTGGTCAGGGTAGCACGTTCTTTTTTACTTTAAAAAAGTAGGTACAAATCAAGCCTGCTGAGGATTTGATTAAATAAAATTTGCCGCCACAATTACCGCTGTTGGAATGAGAATGTTATCAACTTCTTTCGGACTACATCCTTCAACAAGTGTAGCGATAAATGCCAGCAAGAAAATCCTGCTAATATTCAGTTCACTTGGGATGATCAGCCAAACAAAAAAGACGCTCGCGGCGAAAGCGAAAACAAACATCGAGAGGCTTCCTTCCAAGCTTTTGTTGCTGAGAATTTGGTATTTGAGCTTGCCATAATAAGAACCAATGATTGGTGCAACACCATCGCCCCAGCCGAGAGTTGTCATTGCTACAATCCCAGGAAAAGTTTTATAAAATAGTGTGCCACAAATAGTTGCCACAATCACGAAATAAAGCGGACCTTTGAGGAGTTCACGCCTATCCCCTGTACGGGTCATAATATTAACAGCCTCATCGTCTGGTTTGGCAAACAGCCCTTTTTGTACAAGGAGGACTACCCAGACAACAAAAATCGTCACATTTAAGTACTTCGACCAATGTAAATCGGTGTACAGAGGCAAAAACCCAATGAGCGATCCAGCACCAATATGCGTAATTTTGCGGCTAATATCTTGCGGTAGCCCAAATTTAGTTACACAAAAATTCAACAGTGCTACCAGCCCAAACACATAAACAAACGTTAGCGCTGTTGCTATCAAATTTCCTATAAACGGGCTGATATGCAAGGCGAAAGACAACATATCAAATTTCTCCACCCTTACGGAAGAACTGCTGCAAAATCTCTCCTGGTTTGCGGTCCCAAGTGTCGATATGCTCGTAGATTAAACCATCTTTGTTGAGTTTGTACGTCGAGTAGCCGTTGAAAAATATCTTAGCTTTCCAAGGAACCCGCAAAACACCGCGAACTGTCCACTTTGCCAAAATGATGTCCTCGGCTGACTGATTGACATCATGTAAATCAAAGTAAATTTGTGTAAAAAATAATCGAGCATGAAATCGTAAAGTCCAAAAGATAATACGATAGTTAAATTTTGTTTTAAACTTATTGACAGGGTCTTGAAAGTAGATATTCTGCGTGTAAATGTCGTAGGAAATATCCTGCTCAAAAAGTGTTGGCAAATCTTTTTTGAGAGTTTCAATGTTCCGTTCGACTTGCAATTGATATTCCACGCGATCGCTCCTCAAAAATAAGTTCTGTTACTGTTACAGCGTTTCCAAAGCCAGTAAGGTACACCAAAGAAATAATGAACCACAGATGGACACAGATGGACACAGATAAATAAGTTCTATTACTGTGGAAGTCATCTGTATGCCCGTGGCGTTTTTCCTGTCCATCGCTTAAATGCACGGTGGAACGCACTTGGTTCGGAAAAACCCAGCAAAAAAGCTATATCGTGAATTGGGGTATCGGGTTTTTTCAAATATCTTAGAGCTAACTCTTTGCGCGTCTCATCCAACAGTTGCTGATACGAAGTCCCCTCTGCTTGCAGCTCTCGTTGCAGGTTCCGAACACTGATAGCCAAACTGCGAGCGATCGCCTCAATAGTAGGAACTTCTGCCTTCAAACCATGCGTCACTGCCCGAACAACTTGGTTTGTATACGTATCTTCCTGGCTAAGTTCGTTCAGCATTGCCTCAGCATGTTGCTCAAACATCGACAAAAGTGATGGATTGGCGGATAAAATAGTCCAATCCAAACAGCCAGCATCGAAGATAAGCCGATTTGTTGGTTGAGAGAAATGCACAGGTGCGTGAAAGATGCGCTGGTGTTCAGAAATATCCGTTGGACGTGGATGTTGAAACCAAACTGCATCAGGAATTAGTGAGTTACCCGTCAGCGTTTTTGTTGTCGTTAGTAGGGCTGAAAACGTAGATTCGATGGGCTGGCGAGGTTCTTCTAGCAAGTAGTTTTTCAGGTGACTGACGATATCACAGTCGCACAACACCTGCCCTTGTGAAACCGAGAAGTGAATATAAGCCCCCTGACTGAACAGACGTGTGTAGCGGGAGAGGTTTTCCAGCACTTGTCTAAAGGTCTGACAATTGAAAAGCACATAGCCCACAATCCCAATCATCGCCACATTGAAGGTTTCCCCTATATGTAAACCGATGTTGTCATCCCCTGTCAGCTTGACGACTTCGTGCCACATAGCTCGATTGGTTTCCCCTGTAACGCGGCTATCAGGCATCTCCAGCATTTTAGGGTCAATGCCAATGGCAGCACACAAGCTTTTGGAATCTATGCCTTTATAAGTTGCTGCATATTGAACAGTGCTGCGAACAAGAGAAACGGAGAAGGTCGCCTCTTTCATAGGACATTCAAGCGCAGTTTTCCAAAACGGCGTGATGAGTCAATTCCTTGGCGCAATATGTCAATTCAACACCTAACTAGACAGCTTACCTTTTAATTGTTGGTCAAAACGCGCTGTACATCAAACAACTTAAACAAAGGAGCTTTCCCAAAATGACATCAACAAAACTAGGCTTTGATTCCAATACTTCGTTCATTGCAATCTCAAATCAGTCATTACCGGAACAAATTGAAAACCCCGTGACTGGCGATCGCATGACAATCCTTTGCTCGACTCACGATAGTAACGGGAATTCTTTTAAGGCTCAATTTAACCTTCCGCCCGGATCAAATGGCAGTCCCCTGCATTATCACAATCATCTCACAGAAACCTTTGAGGTCTTAAGCGGCTCGCTGGAAATGGAAGTAGGTGCGAAAGGAAACATTAAAATACTCCGACCAGGAGAAATTGTGTACGTTCCCGCTGGTACGCCTCATAGTTTCCGCAATACCTCTGACGAGTGGGTAACATTTGTATCCGAAGTACGCCCAGCAGGAGAGTTTGAGCAGTTTATTAGAGCAATGTACGGTCTGGCGATCGATGCAAAAGTGAACAAGGAGGGAATGCCTACAAATCCCCTGCAACTCGCCCTAGTTATTCAGAAAGCCGACCTCGTATTCGTTGGTCTACCGTTGTTCGTCCAAAAGCTGATTATCGGAACCTTAGCCCAGATTGCCCGGTTTTTGGGAGTCGAGCGATCGCTGGTCAAATATTGGAAACAAGCCGAGTAAGGTACTTCCAAAAAATAAATTATTCAATATGAGTGGGGTGGGCATCCTGCCCGCCCTGTTAATAGGACGGGTTAGAAGCCCATCCCACAAAAAGCGAAACGCTAAATATCAAACAGTCGAGGGAAATAGAATGAGTCGCTTACAACTTTCTAGAACAACACACTAGTACAGAGCGGCGTAAATAGGGCAACCATTTAAAATCCCTAAAAAGCCCATTCCATAATACTTTTGACTTTTGACTTTTGACTTTTGACTTCCGCCTTGCGGTACTAGCTGCTTGTTATCAATATCACTTCTAAGCAATAACAATCGTAGTTATTAAATACGTCTTTAAGTAGATGATTTCGTTTTTTTTGATAAATTTTTAGGTGGATTTAACAAATTTTTAGGTACTTGTCCAATACCACCAACCTACGTTGCGACATGACAGCACTGACAACTGTGGTTTTAAAAGTATTGGCTGCTCTACGTGAACTACCTAAACGATGCTTATCTTTTACCAGGTTTCTAGAGCGATTGAGAATTGATATTCCACGCATTGCCCCCTAAACAATATTCCTCAAAAACCCCAGCAAATGTTGCCAAAGAGAAGATGATGTCTTCTTGCTCTCTCTAGCTTTATTTAGCTCTAGCAGAGAAGGAAATGCAGCAGACTGGGCATAAGGACCTTTTCGCAACACCCTAGCTAAGGCGCTATTGTCTTCTCGCAAACCTTCATAGAAAAAGAAGACTTCCCCAGAAATACCACAAGCACGGTTATACTCAATAGCTTGCAACAGGTACTCTGGACTTATCCGGTAAGAACCAACTTTCATCAGAATTCCTGGTGCCAATTTCGACAGCGTAGTATCTGTAAATTGCTCGCTGACTAGCTTATCAACAATACCTTTGTAAGTGAGAAAATCACGGCGATAAATTTGCGGATGTATAATATCTACCAGCCCTCGTTGCAGCCATGTGGGCGAGTCTTGCAGGTATTCCTTGTATGCCCAATCATGAATATTAGGGGCAATCGTTAACAGCAGGTTGGAATTAATCGCTTTGACTTCCTGATAGAGGCGGGCAAGAAATTCTGTGAGAATATCAGCACGCCACTGCAACCATCGCCCATCCTTGAAGTTTTTTGGCGGAGATTCACCAAACTCCTGACGGTAGCGTTCCACGGTTCCTGAATCATAGCCGCCTTCGCTTGGTAATGCAGGCAAGCGATCATCAGCTTGAATGCCGTCTACATCGTAATTTTTTACGACTTCTAATATAAGATTTAACATGAAACTTTGGACTTCCCGGTCAAGGGCATTCAGCCACTCAAACCCGTTTTTCTTCAGCAAATTGCCCTCACTGTCACGGGCAGCCCATTCAGGTTTTTTTGCTAACAGCAATCCACCATTCAAATTGTAGGAACTGGCGAATCCGTATTCAAACCAAGGAATGATTTTTAACCCAACCCGCCGCGCCTCAGTCACCACTTCTGCCAAAGGATCGCGCCCAACAAATTGCGGGTTCATTTCTATATCAAAGGTTTGCCGCATTAATTGACTGGGATACATTGTTGACCCCCTGTTCCAGACAACAGGGAAGACCACATTAAATCCCGTCTCGGCAAGGAAGTCCATCGCTGACGCAATATTTTGCCGAGAATCGAAAACTTTGCTATCGGTGGTGGTTAGCCAGACGCCGCGTATTTCTACTTTTGCCATGCGCCTTTTAATAATGTGTCCGGGGTATTCAATAGACTTTTTCTAAAAGTGTGTATTTCGTATTTATAACCACATATCCACACAGTTTAACAGTAGTTAATTATCTGTGTCCATCTGTGTCCATCTGTGGTTTTATTTTCATAACAATTGACTTTTATAAGATATTTCATCTTATAAAAGTCAATTTTTCTATCTTCCTATTACTATCCGACTATATCGCGCCTGAATCACCATGTAACCACCGTAAGCAACTAAACCCAGCGCGACAATACCCAAAAGCCAAGGACCATAAGGTTGTTGCCCGATCGCCTGTAACGCCTCACCTAAGCCTCCCGCTTGGCTGGCGTCAGACTGAGTTGCTGCTTGAATCAAAAACCAACCAATAATACAAAAGACTATTCCTCGCGCTACCAAACCAAATCTGGAAATACCCATTACCAATTTGCGTTCTGAATCGTCCAATTCATGCAAATCTAATTTTCTACGAAACTTCGCACTAAAAGCTTGATAAAACTCATAGAAACCCAAACCAATAGTAAACGCTCCCCCTGCCCCAACTAACCATTGACCAAAGGGCTGAGAAAGTAGTCGTGCTGTCCAATCTTGTCTAGAATTACTGTTACCACCACTACCTGAACCAAGGATAATTTGCACGGCGCTTAATGCTATACCAGCATATATCAAACCATTAATTGCATAACCAAATCGCTGTGCCAAACCTTTGGCATCTGTGCCTTTATTTTCTGGGTCTTTGATTGCTTGCACAAAACGAAAAATCACGTATCCAATTAACCCAATTGCCACCAATGCTAGCAAAAATTCTCCAAATGGCTGATTGACAATTTCCTGGAGAGCGCCTTCTGTATCAGTCGTTTTACCACCACTACCAAACGCCGCTTGCGCTGCCAATAGTCCAACAACACCGTAAACTACTCCTTTAGATATATAACCAAATCTAGCTAATCGCTCCACCCACGCAGAAGGATGTTGTGTTAGTTGCTGTGCCATAATATTTAAGTTTAATTATGGATAAGTATTTAGCAAAATTCACGCATAATATACATCTACCCAAGGAACAATTTTAAATAAAACATGAAGATTTATTGAGTAATTTGTTCCTTCTCAAGTTAGTTTTGAATCTAAACAATTTTCGATAAAAGTTATTATTAATACTTGTATTTAAAGCCCGATTATCTACCTTTAAGAGTATAAATTATGTCTGTACTAGAAAGTTCATGGCAGCACCAGTACATCACAACAAACGGAGTTAAGCTGCATTACGTCACTCAGGGAGAAGGTCCTCTGATGGTGATGCTACATGGATTCCCTGAGTTTTGGTATTCGTGGCGGCATCAAATACCAGAATTTGCGAAAAACTATAAAGTTGTTGCCCTTGACTTGCGTGGCTACAACGACAGCGATAAGCCAAAAAACCAATCAGCTTATGTGATGGATGAATTTGTTAGAGATGTCGAGGGGGTTATTAAGGGATTAGGATACCAAAAGAGTATTTTGGTGGGACATGACTGGGGTGGTTTGATAGCCTGGAATTTTGCTTACTCTCACCCTGAAATGGTAGAGCGTTTAATTGTACTTAATCTGCCTCATCCCGCCAAATTTGCCGAAGGCTTACGCACTCCTCAACAGTTGCTACGCAGCTCGTATATGTTCTTATTTCAATTGCCAGCAATACCGGAATTTCTCATACAATCGTTTGATTATCAACCACTTGAAACTGCTTTTAAAGGTATGGCGGTTAACAAGAGTGCTATCACGCAAGCGGATATTGACGCTTACAAAGATGCCGCATCCAAACGGGGTGCCCTTACTGCAATGTTGAACTATTATCGCAACATTTTTCAACAGAGAATGGTAAATCAAAAGTGGGGCGTTTTGGAAGTGCCAACGTTGATGATTTGGGGAGAAAAAGACATCGCCCTTGGTAAGGAATTAAGCTATGGCACAGAAGCTTATGTGAAAGATTTTCAAATCAAATATATTCCCAACTGTAGCCATTGGGTACAACAGGAACAGCCTCAATTAGTCAATCAGTACATACGAGAGTTTTTGGAGGGTTAATAACTCTATTTTAAAGGCGATGCTTGAGCGTGATAGGCAATGACATGGTGAGCGATCGCTCGGATTTGATAAGAGTGCAAAAGCCCTTTTTGCACTCTTGTCTAATGTTGATATTTTTAACATAAACACTGGCAGTAAATAGCAAATATTTTCTTATGCCAAGTCCGGTTCATTAGTTATTATTCCTACATCTGTGCAGAAAGAGTGAAAAACCTTCCCCCTGCCCCCTTTGCCCCCTAATGATAAGTCTTTCACCGGACACGATATTAGTGCATGCTCATCTTTGTGGAAGAAACAGCAGCACAATGACTACTGAACTCCAAAAAAATTGGCGCGGAAGCTATAAGTCCTTGATTTTCTTGGTTGACATTTTATACCACCTGATAGATAAAACTTAGACTTGCCCAATGATTCACATCCAACACATATGAGTCACTTGCTGTGCCGTTCATATCTTTAACTGCACTAGCATTATGCAAATCTTGCAGAACAGCTTGTGCGACTTCTAAGGGGCTGATCAAGGGCTGTATACGCTGTTGTTCTGCTTTGGGATGCTTAGCAGCTTCTAAAGCAGAGAGAGATTGGGTAAAAGGTGCAGTACTAAAAATAAGTTGGGTTTCACTCAAGGAAGTTGGTTCTTGCACCACCCATTCAAAACCAGCTGTTGTTTGTGGTATCGTCAGAGTCTGCCCTGGAGAAATCACCATATCTTTGAGTACTGGTTTGGCTTCCGATGGCTCGGGTTCAGTACCTTTGTACCAGGGAACCAAAGCGATCGCAGTCCGACTGCTGTTTAATGCCAGCAGCATCAGATAAACAGGGCGATCGCTCATATTTTCCACCCGATACTGTATCTTACTGCCGACACTTACAGTGGGAATCTCTGCAAGTTCAGCATTGAATGCTTTCTTGCTTGATGTTTCAGGACTTTGAGTTCGCAGTGTTTCTCGTTGTATCAGCGCCCGAGGCGTGAGGGTGCCAATAATCTCTAATGTTGCCTTAATACCCAAGCGAGAAGATCCTGCATTCTCTGTGAGTCGCCATAATTTTGCCGCCAGCAAGGTTTGTAGTTTTGGCGCTAACCGCTGCGCGGCTACTTTTACTGCGTCTGTCGCTTCCCCAACGGTATTGGGAATGAGTTCGCCACCGAGAGAAAATAAACCGTAACGACTCACAGACACCATCGTAGAGTTAGTCGCTGCTAAATCTTTATTCTTCGCTTCTGGTTGTTTCCCAAACACATAATCTGCTGGTTGTTCTCCCGCTACTACAGTTGACACATGGGCGACTGTTGCAAAGGCACTTGTTGCATCTACCCGCTCAATTCTTTCTAGTCCAGTATCAAAAGCAACTGTTAAATTTATGTTCCGGGGGACAACTCGCACAGCTTCCTGAACAAGTTGCCCGACTTGTGGGGCAGTGGTTCCATCTACACTGGAAATTTGCGCTTTTGCTGTTAACCCAGTACGCGATCGCAAAACGAGCTGTGTATTTAACCCTTCTTTTGTCACCACACTCAGTCGTGAATTCACTCCGTAGTTTTCCAGGACTTGTGCAGGGAGTCCCCCTAGCCAGAGTAAAACTGTTTTCCCGTCGTCTTCAGTTCCTGTGACGACTCCTTCTGCCCCAGAGGTGCTGAATGGATGCAAAATATCTGCAATCAGCGTCCGAGAAAGCTGATTTTTCTTATCTAGCAATAGCCCTGGCTGCTGTTTCGTACTTCCTAACTGCTGGACAGAAGCACCCACATGAGAAAGACACACTTGAATTGTCGTTGCTGGTGTGGCTTCCCACAAGTACTGCGTTAAGGCGTAGGTAAATAATCCAGCACTAAAACCAGATAACAGTTCCTCCCTTGCCATTTGCTTGGGATCAGAGGTTGCTGACAGCACAATAACTGGCTCTTTTGTGGCAACCTGCTGCTGTAGCTGGAGTTGGAACTCAAGTTCTTCTGCTGACAGGATACCTTGTCCTGCTACTGGACGGGCACGAATTCGCAACCCTGTTGGCAGGGAGGTAGAGCGTGTATAGTAGCTCGTATCCAATACTGCTGTTACGTGATTTGTGGCAAGCGATCGCAACATCAGCAGCAGTGTTTCTTCCAACAGATAGTTGACAAACTTATTTTCTTGTTTGTCATCTCTGCCATTAACTGGAACTAGAGCGTTTTGCTCTGTTTCTTGCATTTCCAACTTGAGACGACTGCCGTAGCCACTATAGTGAAACACGACGACATCATCAGGTCTAGCTTGTTTGACCAGATGCTCGAAAAAAGCCGTCTCGATAGATTCCCTCGTCGCTTTTTCATTAGTTAACGAGATGATATCTGAGGGTTGGAAATCAAAGCGGTGAATCAAAAGTTCCCTTTGCAGATCTACATCTGTTAGACAACCGAGCAGACCCGGTGATTCTGGGTACTGATTGATACCTACCAATAAAGCCAATTTACGCGGTATAGGTTGTGCCAAAGCTTCGTAGTAGCGATTTCCCAAACTCAACCACTTAGTTTCAGCCGCACCCAACACCGTAAGTATGGAACCAAATCTTTGTAAAAACGTTCGCCGCTTCATAGTTAGCTATCAGCCCCCAGTCCATCAGCTATAGCTTATAGGGCTGAGGTCTGTAGTGTAAAACAACCTTTTATACTGTATTATTTCACCGGAATGTGCTTTAAATATCGTAAGTATGGACTGGTATTTGCATTGCCCGTGCCAATTCTGCCGCCACTTCTGGACGAGAAAATTGTGGTGGAGGTAACTCACCTCGGCGCAGCATTTCCCGCACCTTAGTTCCCGAAAGATGAATACGCTCTTCCGGAAGACTAGGGCTTGTTTTACTTGTCGCCATTTGCTCGGTACGCGTGCAGTAAAAAGCGTGTTCAAACATCATCGGCACAATGCCCAGTTCTTCAGGCTTAAACTCATCAAAGATATGCTGAGCATCATAAGTACCGTAGTAATTACCTACTCCAGCATGATCCCGTCCGACGATAAAGTGAGTACAACCGTAGTTTTTGCGAATCAGAGCGTGGAAAATTGCCTCCCGAGGACCAGCATAACGCATAGCCGAGGGATTAATTGCTAAAAGGACACGGTTATGTGGGTAGTATTTCTCCATCAAAATTTCGTAGCAGCGCATCCGCACATCTGCGGGGATATCATCTTCTTTCGTCGCTCCAACCAATGGGTGCAAAAATAGACCATCGACAATTTCCAAAGCGCACTTTTGGATATATTCATGAGCGCGGTGGATCGGGTTGCGAGTTTGGAAACCAACAACAGTTTTCCAGCCCATTTCCTGAAACAACTGCCGAGACTCGACAGGATCAACTTGGTATTTTGGAAATAGAGGATGAGGCTCGCGTTCTAATAACCACACATCACCTGCTAAATGTACAGAACCTTGATTGTAGAGTACCTTTACACCAGGATGGTTTGAATCATTGGTTCGATAAACATGAATAGCTTCACGGGTCTTGTCGTAGTGGTATTTTTGTGTAAGTTCCAATACCCCGATATACTGACCACCCGGATTATCTAAACGAATCAAACTACCTTCTGTTAAAGGGGCGGCGACTTTCTCATTAACCGAGAGCGTAACCGGAATTGACCAAACGGTTCCGTTCGCAAGCCGCATTTCTGTAACAACGCGGTTATAGTCCTCCTGATTCATAAAACCAGTCAGTGGACTAAAACCACCAATTGCAATCATTTGCAAATCTGATACCGCCCGTTGATCAAGTTGCACCCGCGGTAGAAAGTCAGCTTTTGAGAGAAATACTTGTTTTTGCTCAGGTGTAGCGATGCGATTCACCAATTGCCCACCATGAGGGGCTATGCTGTCAAGATTATAACTCAAGGTAGTCCTTTGTTTGCGATAACTACATTTTTTTTTAAGCTATGTATAACTTACCAAAACGTAGGGACGTATAGAGCAAAGATTATAGTTAATGGCAAATAGAAAGTAGGAGGAGATGAGGGGGATGAGGGACAAAGAGAAAATTTCCCGGTGTCTAGGTGTCAGCGTTCGCGCTAGCGTCTCCAAAGGAGAAGCTTCCCCTACTTCTCCTCATCCGCGATACCTCATTCCCAATCTAGCTAAATTGTTCAATGATCCCACCACCCAAAACTTTTTCCCCGTCGTACCAAACTGCAGCTTGTCCGGGGGTAATGCTGAACTGAGGTTCATCAAACACTATGCGGACACGGGAATTTTCCAAGGGAATGACTGTGACTGGTACAGGAGTTGAACGGTAGCGGATTTGAACTTCAGTGCGAATAGGGGTTGATGGTTCGGCGAGCGATACCCAGTTTACTCGCCCTACAGTGCATTCTGGTTCAGTTGCTTTGGTGCGATCGCCCACAATCACTCTATTGTTAACGGCATCCAATTCGATAACATACAACGGTTCGGCAGCGGCGATCCCCAACCCTTTACGTTGCCCAATCGTGTAATGATGGACACCATCATGTTGCCCCAGTACTTTTCCTGTGGGATCAACGATATCGCCTTTTTTGGGCGCAAGATATTTGTCAAGAAACGCTCGCATTGACCCGTTACTTTCCACTAAGCACAAGTCCTGGCTTTCTGGCTTATCTGCTGTTTTCAAACCGTGTTCGCTGGCAAGACGACGAGTGTCAGTTTTTTGGAGTTCTCCTAGAGGGAATACGGTGCCTGCTAGTAAATCTTGCGACAAGTCATAGAGGAAGTAGGACTGGTCTTTATTGCGGTCAACTGCTCGTAGTAATTGATAACGTCCAGTTGCTTCATCATACTGAATGCGGGCATAATGACCGGTGGCAATGCGATCGCATTCCAGATTTTCACGAGCATACTGCAACATCGGACCAAATTTCACAGTTTTATTGCACTGCGAGCAAGGCAAAGGAGTGATCCCAGTACTGTAACCAGCTACCAGGTAATCGACGATATTGGTCTGAAAGACATCGCGAATATCAACAATATGATGGGGAATGCCCAGCTGTTCGCAAACTTTAGCCGCGTCGATCATACCTTCAGAGCAGCACTGACCCTTCCCTTTCATCAGCCAAAGGGTCAGACCAATAACTTGATAACCTTGATCGTGCAAAATGGCTGCTGCGGTGGAACTGTCAACGCCACCAGAAAGACCAACGACTACTTTGTTCATCTCCGGAAAAATGGCTAGGCTACTGGTTCTAGCTTAACACTGTCAACCGAAGGCGTATGAATAAGGTACAAAGCTAAAGAGTGAAATATTGATTATAAAGGTTTGACTTAGCACTGTAATACTTTATGCTTCTATTAAGCTTGTTGCAGCTACTAAGCTGTCACGCCAAAACAGCTGCATACAGCAACAGCCATAATGCTTGATTACACGAAGCTCATTTTTTCATTTTGAATGCCGTACCTTATGAATTGCTTATGTCTGGTGCAATACCTTCTCAATTTATAGCATCCACCAGTTTCAGCCGATTATCAACACTAAATCCTCTACGGTTTCATATCTTCCATTTTCGACTACAGTCCATCTTCCCTCTAGTGTTAGGAGGATGTTTGCTGTTTATTTCCCACTCCACCCAAGCATATGCCCAAATCAAAACAGATGAGGTTTTGCTGACTCAAAGGGTGCGTGAAGACTTACCGCCACCTCCTAATGTCCCGACTTCCTATGGTCAAGAGCCATTACCGCAGGTACCTACACCGGAGCCATTTTCCACAACCCCCCCAAATACTATAGAATTCCGAGCACCGTCAAATCAATATAATCAAAATAATCAAAACTTTGGGCGCTACCAGGTGTACGTTTATGGCAGTAATTTGCGGGGACAACTGTCAGCAGTACGTTACATTGTACCAGATGCCTTCATTAAGCGCTTACGAAGACGTGACGTTATTCAGGCTGGAGTTTTTAGGAGCGAATCAGGTGCCCGAGAGAGAGTCAGACAGTTGCAATCCAACGGCATAGGTAACACACGAATCGCCAGCAACAACGGACAAGATATACCTTATTATCCTGATAGAGGAGATTCTAACGCTTACCCAGGAAGGGATTATGGCAGGAATAGGTCTAACAATTACTATGTCGTTATTCCTACCAAGTCGGAAGAGTTACCCTATTACAGGAATGAAATCAGACGCTATGTGGGACGAAATGCATACGTTATCCCCAGAGATGAACCGCGAGGACCACACGTGGCAGTTGGACCTTTTCCTAAGCGCTGGCAGGCAGAAGAGTGGAATAACTATCTGCGGCGAGATTCAAGATTTGGGAATGCCAGGGTTTACTACGGAAAGTAAAAAGTTTATGGAGGCAGGCAAAATACCTGCCCTTATTAATTAGCAGGGATTAACCCGCTAAAACGTCTTTCAATGCACTGATTGAAGGTGCAAAAAAGTAACCCCCTCCAGTTGGAATCACCCAGTCTTGCATGAGCTTAATGGTTTCAGTTGAGTTATCACTACCAGTAAGTTTTAATGAACGTGCGCGGCTGCCTGCATTCTCTTGCTGACCGATAATTGGATCAGGCCCACCACCAGTATTAACGCCAGTAGGAGGTTGATTATCTTGGTTTGCCCAAACACGCATCAAAAACTCAAACTGATTCTTAATTGAGGTTTGATAAGACAGGAACATCAACCCTCTTTCTTCTTGTAGTTCTTCTGCTGTGGGGTTGACTGGGTCTTTAATGGGAGAACCAAAAGGTATACCACGACGAAGAATTAATCGCGTTAGGGTATCATTTGAGCCACCTTGCTCTGTAGATGTGTCACGAGGGTTAATTTTGCGAACGTGGGCAAAGTGTGGACAGATCAAACCAGAAAAATCGTTGGGAGCTTGAGGGAAATTATCACCTGGATAATCAGGGATTGGTATAAGGGGAACTGGCTCAGATGCAGCGACGTAAGAAAAATGATTATTGGCTAAGCTATCTTTTGCCAGGTCTTCATTGTCACTTTTGGGCGATCGCATTAAGGGAGCACCACTAGGCCAACGTCCAACAAGCAGTGTAGCGAAGCGTTCGGGGGATATATCGCTGAAAGGTGGTTTTTGCGAGAGTTCTGCTGCTTTAGTACGAACAAAGTTCCAGAAAGCTGGAACATCCTGACGCAACCGCCGCACAACCAAGTAAGAACCGTTCATCGCCCAAGCAGGGCAGGGTGTCGCTGGATCTTGGGGATCAATTGGCTCGTTGTCCTTTTGCCGCTTGTAGCCCAAGACAAATTGACCTGGCCAAACTAAAGGTTGACCAGGCTTAGCGAAGCGCTGAGATAGTTGATCTTGGGGATCAAGTAGTCGTGGGGTCAGGAAATCTTCTACTGAGTTGGAAACTAACCCCCGGATACCAGGGTGAGAAATTCCATCTTTGAATCCAAAATGCTCATGCCCTGGTTTGTCAGGTCGAGTCATGCCCTGCTGTTCGTAGATAATCTCTAGAGCACTTTTACCATCAACTTCGCCTGTAGGTTTCGCTAAAGCTTGAATATCTGCCTTGATGCGATTTAGTTCTGTATTGAGAGTACTGATATCGTCACTGGCAACTATGAGCAGAATGTCTGGGTATTTCTCTGGATTGTTGCCTCCTACCACCCAGTTGTTAGGATGCCCATCTGAGCTAATATCAGCTGGATCATCAAGCAATCCTGCTCGGCGGGGCATTCCTATCTTAAAGGGAGTATCTTGAAATTTATTTGCCTCCTCTTGTGATGTGAGTTTTTTGATTCCCTCGCTGGTGAAAGCGATGTTGATCCAAGTGGCTATCATCCCTCTTGGATCTTCCCCCCTGCGAGCACGCAAGGCACGAAACATTCTGTTAAATGCAAGCACTTCTGCAACACTAGCAATCGAGGGGATGATGGTGCGTAGCCAAGTTTTGGTGATATCTCGGTCGTGAATCTTAAGAAACAGGAAAGTTTGGAAGTCCTTGTTAAAGCCTGCCAGAATGTTTCCCTGAATATCGTTAACTGCAAGTACCTCTTCCTGCAGTGGTTGTGCCATAAATTATGTTCTCCTTTTTCAACCGACAAATGTAAAGATGGTGTGTTAGGTTTGTCGCTAACACACCCATCAACCATCTCAAAGAAGGTATATTCCAGCCATCACGCTTCACTGGCTACTTAAGAGCGATCGCTTCTTCAGGTTCTGGCGTTGCATCAGAAGGAGACAGACGCGTAGCTAATGGAGCGATTGCACCGAGAGCAGAGAATTGAAGGTTTGCCCCCTCGCACCCAAGGGGTTGATTCTGAATCTCACCCTTACGGCAAGCAATACCAGTGAGTTTCACCCTGATATGGTCTGCAATTTGTCCCCCGAACTCGATGGGTTCTCCACCAATCAGAATGTCGCTCACAGTGAATCCCTCTTCTGATGGAACCTCATAGACTGCACGCAGAATCCTGCCTGTGGAGCCGCGTAAAATCCGCCAGTAGCCAGGGTCAACAGGAGTGACTCCATCTGGCTTTGTCCAACCACTTGTATCTAAACTGTCTATATAAAGTCCAACTGGATTGGCAAGGGTAATCGAGTGTCCATCCCGTGCCAATGAATTGACAATTGCTCCAATGGTGGGATCGCTAGCTCTACCAGGTGCGCCAAAGCGGGCACAACGAATCAGTTCATCAGCGTCTGTCAATAGGCGTCCATTTTTCTGGCGCAAAATCGTAGCAAAGGCGGCAATGTTGATCTCAGCACTCAAGGTGTTATTGCCCTGATTCAGATGCATCGCTCCATGTGTTGTATTCCACTTATTGAGGGAGTTATACTGACCGTTTTCAAACAGGTCATCCAGCTCCACTTCAGGACTAATGTACTTTCTGTAAAGCTCAAGAAGCTTTTGCTTATCTCCTGTTGCACCCGCTGTTTTAGGACCGTTATAGCCGATGGGGTAACCATGCGCTAGTGCTTCCCAATATTCAGGACCTTCACAGGTAAAGGTGACGCGGACAATCTTACCTTGCTCACGGGTGACGTGCCATTCTAAGTATTCGTCCTGTGGACGCTCACCTCCAGGGAGAAGCGTGTCAGCTTCCTCCCAAGCCGCGCGATCGTCTCCTGGGTGCTTTCGTGAAATCAGTTTTGGAAACCCAACCCAGCTAATCTCTGCTTGTGCGAAAGGCTCAGTAGTTTCTGTTTGTGTGGGATTGTAAAATTGGCTCTTACCAGTGTTTACAACCGACTCTATAAACTGAATATTATCATCGAAGGTATTCGTAATGAACTCACTCCAAGCTTCTAGCTGCTTGGGAATTGAGTTAAAGTCATCAATATTGGCAGGGGGGTCAAAGCGTTCTAACTTCATAAAATTAAATACTTTTTTCTAAGTGTGTTCACGTACTGCTTCTGCTTGATACCACTCTATTCCGGAAATGCCCAAGCCTTTTTTTGGAAGATAATAAAACTTAGCCATTGACAGAATTGTGATTATGCATATGTACCTTTAGCTGTTGAGTGGACGAAAGTTAAGCTCTTTAAGGCAACTTTTCTACATTCTTAATAAATGAGAGCCAAATCTACTTATGCACCTAGTAGTTCGCCAACCCAAAAATGACGGGTAAGTGTAGTTTGTTGTTGGCGCTGTCTTGCCTGCGGCACGCAAGAGCGGCGAACGCTAAAGCGCTCACTACAAACCTAGCTGTGATAGATTACTAGGGGTAAAGAATGCACAAACAAAGCCCACTTCCAGGACATCAAGTTTTTTCGCTCATCAGATGAGCGCACAACCTGCGGCTTGACGCGCATGGTGTTAATTGATATAACAGCCTATTTGTAAACTGGGTAAGTCCTAGAAAAAATTAAATTCCTGATTGTTGAGGATTTGAATATTCGCGGCATGACAGCACGGTATAAGGTAAAGAAGTGTGAGAATTTCAATCAAGTTTCACAGAACTCGTACTTCATGCTAATGCAGGACAGGCAAGAGTTAATTTCACAAGTGGTAGTGACCGCACAGCAGATGCGTGATATTGAAGCGCGTATATTTGCAGCAGGAATGCCTGTAGCGGCTTTGATGGAAAAAGTGGCAGGACTCATTGCCCGTCGCATTCAGGATATCTACCCCCTTTTTTGGGGACAAGAGGGACAAGGTGACAAACGGAAAGCTTCCTTATCCTCCTCATTTCTTTCCCTGAAACAATGGGGATTTCGCGTAGGAATTCTCGTTGGTCCTGGTCATAATGGCGGTGATGCTTTGGTAGTAGCCCGAGAATTGCATTTTCGGGGCTATGAAGTTTTAATATATTGCCCTTTCTCTAAGCTTAAGGAATTAACTTCGCAGCACTTGCAGTATGCCAAGAGTTTGGGTTTACCGTGTTATGAGGCAATTGAGCCACTGCAAGATTGTGATTTGTTGATTGATGGGTTGTTTGGATTTGGCTTAGAAAGAACGCTCACAGATCCAGTTGCAACGGCTATCAATCAGCTCAATGAATGGAATAAACCAATTATTAGTATTGATTTGCCTTCGGGGTTGCACACAGATACAGGTGAGGTGTTGGGAACTGCGGTGCGTGCTACGCACACCTTATGCTTGGGTTTGTGGAAGCTTGGTTTATTGCAAGACCATGCTCTTGATTATGTCGGCAAAGCTGAGTTAGTTGATTTTGATATTCCCTTGGCTGATATACAGGCTGTACTAGGGAATTCACCAAGTATTAAACGTATCACAAAAACAACTGCACTCTCCACTCTGCCTCTACCTCGTCCGTTAGTTACCCACAAGTACAAGGAAGGACATTTACTGCTGATTTGTGGTTCGCGTCGCTATTCCGGAGGAGCAATATTAACCGGGTTGGGCGCGCGAGCAAGTGGTGTAGGAATGCTTTCCATTGCTGTGCCAGAATCACTGAAATCGATAATGGTGGCACAGTTGCCTGAAGCGCTGATTATCGGGTGTCCAGAAACAGATTCTGGGGCGATCGCCCAACTGCAACTTCCACCAAAAACAGATCTGAGTTCATTTAGTGCGATCGCCTGCGGTCCCGGTTTAACACAAGACGCCAGCCCGATTTTACAACAAGTGTTAGATAGCACCAACCCCTTAGTTCTGGATGCTGATGGTTTGAATATCCTAGCTCAAATGGGAACTATACCCACGTTACAAAAAAGACAAGGACAAACAGTACTTACCCCTCACACTGGTGAATTCAAACGGTTGTTTCCTGATATTCCTGATGCCAACAAGGACAGGGTAAAAGCAACGCGGGATGCTGCGGCGCAAAGTGGCGCAGTGGTGTTATTGAAAGGGGCAAGGACTGTTATTGCCAACTCCCAAGGTACCGTTTGGATTAATCCCGAAAGTACCCCAGCTTTGGCGCGTGGTGGTAGTGGAGATGTATTAACTGGGCTTATGGGTGGATTGTTGGCGCAAGCTTCTTCTAAAAAGATATCTGTAGAGGAAATTGTAGCTACTGCTGCTTGGTGGCACTCTCAAGCGGCGATTTTAGCGGCACAAGAGCGGACAGAGTTAGGAGTAGATGCACATACTTTGACAAATTATCTCATAGCTGTCTTATAGCCTGAATCCGCGCTTTATAAAAGCGCGGATTCAGGCTCAAGGCACGAATAAGTTACCTTTTTTAATCATTGAAAGTCCTGTAAATGAAGGCTTACATTTTTTAAAACAGGTAAGTTATTTCTGCGAATTAAAAATACTAAAAGAGTGTTTGTGTCAAGCCCATTTCTCAAAATCCTTAATTTTTTACTGGTTTGAGTTGATGACATACGCCTTCTCTAGGCAAAGCTTTAATTTCTCTGCCAGCACCCGTACATTGGGTTCATCGAGGAGGGAAATGTGAGAGCCGGGAAGATGATGAACATCTATTCCTCCAGCGACTAAGGAGCCCCAACCAAATAGCGGATCGTACTGCATACCTACACCGGTGTCGCGATTCTTATCGTCAGTCCGCAAAAGCGTCATTTGACCGGGATACAGTTGGAAGATATATTGGCTTTGAGCTTGGTCATTAGCGCCTATAATGTCTAAGTGCTTGTCACCCTCAGGGAACCGCTCCGATTCCAACAAACGCTTGTATTTCTCTCGGATCTGGTATGTCCCCCACTCACGCCAGCCCACAAGCTTTCGCTGAAGGTAGGCAGGTCCTTGTTGTCTAAAATTATTTATGTGCTCGAAAATTCGCATCAAGAAGGGCGATCGCTTCTCAGAACCTGGAACACAGGTATCAATCATAGCTAGAATAGCAACTTTTTCACCTTGCGAGTGAAGTTGCTGAGCTATCTCCAAGGCAACTATACCCCCAAACGAGTATCCTCCTATATAATAAGGACCATTGCGTTGAATGATTTGCATTGCTTGTATGTAATGGGCTGCCATGTCCTCAACCCGGGTTAAGGGAGGCTGTTTTCCATCTAGTCCTCGTGGTTGTAGCCCATAAATTGGTTGCTCTGGTCCCAAAAGCATAGCCAAGGGGCGGTAACACAGGATTTCTCCACCGAGGGGATGGACTAAGAATAAAGGTCGCTTGGAACCTTTGGGTTGAATTTTTACTAAGGATGACCAAGCATCTATTGATGTGTCCTCCCCAAGCGCCCCTCTCAAGACGTGATGATCAGTTGCTTTTTCTTCTGTAGAACGGAGCATCTGGGCAAGAGTTTCCACTGTACCTGAAGTGAAGAGTGTGGCTAGGGGAAGTTTTTTGCCGAATTTCTGCTCAATTTGCGCGAATAAATGTACGGCGATCAAGGAATGTCCCCCTATGTCAAAGAAGTTATCTTTGACGCCAATGGGTTGGAGCTGTAAAACTTCTTCCCAAATCTGCGAAAGCTTTTGTTCTAACTCATCGCGGGGAGCAACAAAAGTTGCTTCCTGATCTGATGCTAAGTCAGGTGCTGGAAGAGTGTTGCGGTTGACTTTGCCGGTAGGAGTAAGGGGCAGGGCTGACAACAACACGAAAGCTGAAGGGATCATGTACTCAGGTAGCTTTTCTCTAAGGAAGCGACGCAAGTCACTTATGATGGGTGCTGGTTCTTGATTGGGAACAACATAAGCTACTAAGCGTTTATCGCCCCTGACGTCTTCACGGGCAATGACTACAGTCTGGAGTACAAATGGGTGTTGGCTCAGGACAGCCTCTATCTCTCCCAATTCTATGCGGAAACCCCGTATTTGTACTTGGTAGTCGCTGCGTCCGATAAACTCAATGTTACCATCTTGCAGATAACGTGCTAAGTCCCCAGTCTTGTACAGGCGTGCCCCCTCTTCCTGGCTAAAGGGGTTGGGGATAAATTTCTCAGCAGTCAATTCTGGGCGGTTAAGGTAGCCTCCCGCCGGTCCTCCACCGCCAATGTGCAGTTCTCCAACCACACCAATGGGGACTGGTTGCAGATGCGAGTCAAGTAGATAAATTTGCGTATTCGCGATTGGGCGACCAAGAGGGACGATTTTTACCCGCTCATCCTGTTGGGCAGGAATGGGATAGACTGCAACAGTCCCAGAGGTTTCTGTTTGACCATACATATTGATTAATTGTGCGCCATGCTGGAAACCAAACGTCCACTGCGGGGGAATATCAGACAGCAGTGGTTCGCCCGTAGTCACAATCAAGCGCAATTTATTGTCTAATAGGGCTTGTCTCGTCTGTTGTTCTAAGCCACCTAGTGTGTGAATGCAGTTGCGCCAGTAGGAGGGGATGGTATCAACAACGGTGACATCGTATTTTTTAATTCCGGCAAACAGTGCTCTCGGGTCTTTTCTCTGTTCGGAAGTCGCAATTTTGACAGTAGCACCAGCAGCCAGAGGTACCATTAACTGCCTAACGGAAGATGAGAAAGCGATCGATGCTGTGTGCATATATACATCTTCTGCTGTGATACCGAGCGCTCGTCCCATTGCCTGCGCGTAGTGACACAAATTAGCGTGTGTAACTTGGACCGCCTTGGGCTTTCCGGTTGAGCCAGAGGTGTAAATCACGTAAGCTAAGTTGGCAGCTGTTGCCGTCTGGTTTAAGTTTTCTTCTGAGTGCTGGGTAATTGAATGCCAATCTCTATCGAAGCAAACGACTTGCGCTGTATGTTCGGGTAGTTCTGTTATCAGAAACTCCTGAGTCAACAACACCAAAGGTTGAGAGTTTTGCAACATGAACGCCAAGCGCTCTTTGGGATACGTTGGGTCTAAAGGCACGTAAGCTCCACCCGCTTTGAGAATCCCCAACAGTCCCACAACCATCTCTAGGGAGCGTTCCACAAAAATGCCAACTAGTACCTCTGGACCAACTCCCAAAGTCTTCAGGTAGTGCGCGAATTGATTAGCAAGGGCGTTCAACTCCTGGTAAGTGAGTTGCTGCTCTTCATACATCAGCGCCACAGCGTCCGGAGTGCGTACCAGTTGTTCAAACAACTCATGGATACACTTATCCTGGGGATAGTCGGCATCAGTATCATTCCACTCATACAGTAACTGGTGATGCTCGGCTGCTGTTAGCAGTGGCAATTCGCTAATGTGCTGTTCTGGGTTAGCAACAATCCCTTCGAGCAATGTCTGGAAATGCCCACTCATCCGGCTTATAGTGCAAGCATCAAACAGATCAGTGTTGTATTCCCACAACCCCTGCAGTCCCTGTTCTGTTTCCGAGATTGACAGTGTCAAATCAAACCTGGAGGTAACGTTATCCCAATCGTAGGGAGTTAAGGTCAGCCCTGGTAACTCGAATGTTTGTGGCGGTGTATTCTGCAAGACAAACATCACCTGGAACAGGGGGTGATAGGAGAGCGATCGCTCTGGTTGCAGTTCATCTATCAACTTGTCAATCGGTAAATCCTGGTAGGCGTAGGCGGACATTGCCACATTTCGCACCCTTTGCAACAATTCCCGAAAACTGGGGTTGCCTGCCATATCAGTACGTAGTACCAGGGTATTGACAAAAAATCCAATCAGATATTCTAGCTCAGACAAATTTCGACCTGCTATTGGAGAACCGACCAAAATGTCTTGTTGTCCAGTATATCGGTACAGTTGCGTCTGGAAGGCGGCTAGCAAGGTCATGTACAGTGTCACACCCTCTTGCTGTGACAGTTTAGACAGCGCTTGCGATAAACTTTCGCTTATGACAAAGGATTGCTTTGCACCCTGGTAAGTCTGCACTGGTGGGCGTGGTCTATCAGCAGGCAATTCCAATACTGGATTTGCACCCACCAGCTGCTGTTTCCAATATTTGAGTTGGTTTTCTAGTACCTCCCCAGAGAGCCATTGACGTTGCCAAACCGCAAAATCCGTATACTGGATGGGTTGTTCGGGTAGAGGATTCGGCTTTGCGTTCAAAAACGCTTGGTAGAGGGTTGCCAGCTGCTCAAATAAAATGCTCATCGACCAGCGATCACCGGCGATGTGATGCATGACCAACAGCAGGATGTGCTCTTGAGGCGACAGCACCAATAAGCTCCCGCGTAGCATCAAATCTGATGTTAAATTGAAGGGGCGTTGCGCCTCATGTTGTAAGGTCTGTTGTATTTGGGTGGTGCGTTGGTTTGGCGGACAATCCTTCAGGTCAATCACCTGTAGTTCGAGTGACCGAGGCTCACTAATTACCTGCACTCCTTTGCCATCGGGTGCAAGAAAGTTGGTTCGCAATGCTTCGTGGTGCGCAACAATGGCATCCAGAGACTGCTGTAGTACCGCCACATTCAAGTTGCCTTGCAACTGCAAAGTCTTAGTAATGTGATATGGTGAATTATTAGTATCCAACTGTGCTAAAAACCACAGTCGCTGCTGGGCAAAAGATAGGGGAGCAGATTCAGTCCTAATTTTTTTGGGAATAGTATGCTGTCTTTTGACATCAGCACTTTTGTTTTGAAGTTCTAGCTCTGGTAGTTCTCTTTTGATTGGTGAAACAGGGGCAATCTTTTTGCTGGTATCATCCATATATTCTCATCCTTGATTGCTATTACCTAGTCAACAGAACATAGCCACCCCTACATACATTTTTCCAGTCTTCAGCACCCAAGTATGCTAGTCAGAAAAGTTACTTTCACTACAGTGAAATGCTTTCTTTAATTCTCCTGACTGCCATAGGATAGCTCATGCCAAGTGATTGGCATTTCTATTGAATTGGTCATACGTGAGTGTTTCCGTCTTACTTTTGACGGCAATTAAGTTGGGATAGTTGTTGACTTGTTGTTCAAAACGACTGGTGATTGATTACTCAAGATCTTCTTTTTTGAATTCGATGAACCCGATGGGCAGACTCACAGAACGATTGTAAGTAGCCTGTCGTTGCCAAGAAAGCTCAGGGGTGGTATTCAAGGATTGTTCATTGATATCCCGAGAATCCTGAGTAATTCTTTTAGCTCGCTCTACAAGCGTAGCTGTTTAAATTAAAAAAGACAAAACACAATTTTAATTAACATCTATACAACCAATTGCTTCAGATTGAAGCCAAGAAAATAGAATTTTCTGTTAATTGCAAGAAGTTATTTTGCATGGTTACTGGTTTCTAATTATAATCCTACGATTATAAAATATGTTTGAGTTGACTAAACTGCCGCGATAATTCTAAATGCCTTCAATGTGGATTTAGTTTAGAAACGTAGAGCCACTGTCCGTTTTTGTTATTCTCTATCATACTTTGCCTTTTACAAGGTATTTTATCTTGTAACTACAAAATACTTTGTAACTGGTTTTTATGTAGATTATTTTAAAACTTATTAACTAAGCTGATTGCTATAAATTAGTACTTTTTATAAAATCTTTATCTTATCTTTAAAAAGATATATAGCGATTGTTAGTTACATAAAAGACACGCATACGCTAAGTGGAACGGCAGCAACGAGCAACACAGGCGGAGTTGTTGTTACAAAAACGTCAACAGGTTGAACAGTTGGCAGCTTATTTGCGTTCCATTGGCGCTTACCCTGCCTTTCTAGATAGAGATATAAACATAGTATAAAATCCCCCATGTCCTCAGATAATTTAGGTCTTGGGGGATTTTTGCTAAAATTGTTGTTTGGCTTTGATCACGTTATACCATATACCAAAATATGGCTCGAAAAAGTATCAAGTTGAAGCTATCCGACAAACATGAAAGTTAAGTTGCTTGAGGTATAGTTTGTGCTTGATTTTGTGCTTGATGCTGATCAGTTTGTCCGTTTTGTTGTCCGCTGATAGCTTGATTGCTTTGTCCACCGAGATTAATTGAGACTACTCTGTTTCTTTCTTCCTCAGCTTTAGGCAGAGTTAGGCACAGTACGCCGTTGTTAAATTCAGCTTGAACTTTATCGTTTTGAATCCGAGATGGCAAAGGAATAACGCGTTGGAATCTGCCATAGCGAAATTCCGAACGTCTCATACCTTTGTCTTCTTGCTTAGTCTCAGATTTACGTTCATCAGTGATAGCAACCGCTTCGGCGGTAACTTTTACATCTAAGTCTTTGGCTTCAATCCCAGGAACTTCGATTTTGAGCTTAATTTCTTCGGGAGTTTCGTGAATTTCTGCTGCTGGTATAAAAGAAGAACCAGCGATTTCCGTCTCGCCATCGCCACTAGTCGTCATGCGATCAAACAGGCGATTCATCTCGCGTTGCAATAGCGAAATTTCGCGGAAAGGATCGCCCCGGAAAGGATCGAAACGCATGATTGCCATATTTCCTACCTCCGATATATCTCTAATGCAAGATTTACAATCCTCTTGTTTTAACTTCAAGCTATCAAAGGCAAAAAATTTGCTCCTCAACCAACTGGATGAGTTTTTGTTTGTAATAAAATGTATATCCAATTACAAAAGTTTTGGAGTTATTTGTTACGTTTTACTAATAGTTATTACCTTAATTAGATAGTTTCTTCCTACATACATCCTCATCCAATCAGGGGAAATTACCCTGATTCTTTTGATAGAGGTAGCAAATGCATCCACTTGTCAAGATGTAAATGACCTTTAGAGGTGGGTCAACACCCCTGCCTAAAGACTAGGGGCGATCATCGCCTCAAACCTAAGCGGATTAGTTGACCCGACTCAGTACTTCGTGTACTACGTTAACGGTAAGCGTTTAAGTTCCTACCTACGGATGCTAACGCCCGTCTGTAGCTCTAGAAATCAAGGATTAAACAGGCTTAGAGGGTTAAGCCAGTGTCTTTGATATAGTACCGACCGTTAACAAAGTCTCGGCTAACTTTACTCCCTTCGGGGAAGGCTCAACGGAGCAAAACATTATGCGTACAGGGTGAAAGAGTTGAGATGGTGAGCCAGTACTGAAGGAGGGTCTCCCTCCTTGGAGGTACATGGCGAACCCGTAAGGGTAATTGTCCCATCTAAAGTACATTACAAAAGTACACCAAATCAAGTAACCCCAAGGCGGGAATGGTTCACAAAATGCAAAGCCGTCCTATAAGGACGGGGTTTCTACCCAAATTTTCGATGAAAATGGCTAAAGTCAATCCAATCCAACTGCAAAAACATCTGAAAGGTGTTGACTATCCAGCTAGTAAAGAACAATTGATTCAACACGCGCAAAAGCAAGGCGCTGACGATAATGCTATTTCAGCGTTGCAACAAATACCAGATCAGGAGTACGAGACTCCAACTGATGTCAGCGCCGCTGTAGGCGACATTGAGTAGGATACTACGTCAAACTCGCTGGGAATAATATACCGCACAGATATAAGTCACCCCTAGAGTGAAAGTTTAGGGGTGATTTGCTTTAAGCTATTTAAAAGTTACATGAACGTTGGCATTCTTGCCAGTGTGGTTGCAGTCTCGACCGTGACCACAATGCAGCGATAAATATAAAAAATAGAGCGGTAGGGCATTCCGTTCTTAAAACTAAGAGCCTCCGCGCGCAATAGCCGGATTGTCTTGGAAGCCTACACGAGCGTCCGAAGGACGAGTGTAGGAGCTTCTTTATTATCTTGTTTTGCGCGAGTGATATTACCCAAACTGAGCAAAGACAGCATGATATCATCTTTTGACTGTAATTTCTGAGCAATGCCTAAACTTTGCTTTACCGTTCTACTCTCCCATCGCCTAGTGCGCAGATGCTTAAGTAAGTTTTTAAACTGTGCGTGTGGACTTTGCAAGGCTCAGTATCTCCTTGCGACACCTGGAGTATGATACTAACTCAATCACCGAATCATTGCAATCGCTACTTTTGGCGTTGGTTGGTTCAAAGGTATGTAGGCGTACATAGCGGTTCTGGTGTTGAGTGCAATACATCAAGAAATAAAAACCACAGATGGACACAGATGGACACAGATAAATAATTACTTCATCCAAACCAGAAGCGCTATATCCCTCAGCAACGGTTATGACTCGACTTGGTAATCTCCAGATTTCCCGCCAGTTTTACTAACCAACCTAATCGATTCAATTTGAATCGACTTTTCCAAAGCTTTCGCCATATCGTACAACGTCAGGGCGGCAACAGAAACAGCGGTTAAGGCTTCCATTTCGACTCCAGTTTCAGCTTTGGTTCTGACTGTTGCTTGGATGTGATAACCAGGTAATTCTGGATCAGGTGTTACCTGTACTTCGATTTTTTGCAACGGTAAAGGATGACACAGAGGAATCAAAGAAGCTGTTTGTTTGGCTGCCATAATCCCAGCTATTCTTGCAGTTGCCAATACATCGCCTTTGGGAGCATTCCCTGCTTGAATGGCAGCGAGGGTTTCGCTTAGCATCCTGACTCTGGCTGCGGCTACTGCTTGGCGAACGGTGGGGGCTTTACCAGACACATCAACCATCTGAGCTTGACCCTGATTATCCAGATGGCTCAAGTTAGCAGATAAAATTTCAGAATTTTCTTGCATCTTTTGGAAAGAGTATGCTAATATTAAATTCTTGTAAGGGTGTGTAGCTCAGTGGACTAGAGCACGTGGCTACGGACCACGGTGTCGGGGGTTCGAATCCCTCCTCGCCCGTTATTGTAGAGACGCAAATTTTTGCGTCTCTACAATTTTAAGTATTTAGGTATCTTTCAAGGCATAAGCATCTTGACCTCGACCGAGAGCAAAGCGCAGTGAACTGGGTAAGTCTTTGCTGGACAGGGTCAGGAAGATGAGAATGCCTAAAAATGTTAAAAGGGCGCATAGACCAAACATATTTCTATAGCCAATATATTCGGCAACAGAACCAAAAGCTGGAGCTGCGATCGCAATCCCAACATCCATTCCCATCAGACATATAGCAAATATCTGCCCCCGTTCATAAGGCTGCGCGCGGTCTACCATCATAGCTGCAATCATGGGAATCAAAGTGCCAGAAGCAGCCCCCTCAATCATTGCTGCAAACAAGAAAGCTGTGGGACTATTGGCTAGCCACAAAATTGACATTGACAGGGTGTAAAAAACTAGACTGAGGGTAATAAACAAACCACGACCGAGGCGATCGCTTGCCTTTCCAGTGAATATTCGTATACCAAAGCTGGCAACTGCTCCTGCTGTATAAAACAAGCCTGGATTCAAATTTACCCCAGTTGATTTGATGAACAACGGGATAAAGGTGTGTAAAGCACCAAAAGCCAAACCAACGATCAACATGATTATGGCTGGAGTTCTCACCCTGGGGCTGCTCACAATTTGCCAAAATTGACTGTTTTTGGTGTCACCTTGTTGTTGTATTGCTACTGGTGGGTTAACGATTGCCAAGATTCCCAAAAAGGCAACAAAAGCCAATTCAGCGGTGATCAGAAATAAAATCTGGTCACCAATCCCAGCTTGCAAATATCCGCCTAAAGCTGGTCCAATTGCGACCCCAATTGGATTGACCAAACTCATGTTACCAATGATTTCACCCCGCTTTTCCACAGGAGCGATGTCCGCCACCAACGCATTGAAACCAGTAGTAAAAGCAGCGATACTGATGCCATGAAAGGCACGCAGTAGTATCAGCAGGGGAATAGATTTGATCGACAAGTAGCCAAGGGGTGCGATCGCAGCCACCAGCGTACCGATAAGCAACACAATTTTGCGACCCCGCCGATCCGCCAAGCGTCCCAACAAAGGGCGAAATAACAACAGTCCGATGGCAAAGCTGCCTAGCACAATCCCAATTTGCTGCTTTGTTGCCCCCACAGACTCAATATATAGTGGTAGCGTTGGCAGTAACGAAGCCAAGCTAGACCAGAATAATAAACCTGCCGCAAATAAAACCAGCAGGTTGTTCCGCAATTGGGTATCTATTGTGCGAGACATGTTCACAGCAGATGCAAGTTAATGTTAGCTTTGTTTAACCTTTTACCAGTAAATACAATTAAATACAATGATGGCTCTTTCTAAAATGATACCTAACTCAGTGGATTTAGAGGCATATTTGTGAAAAATAGTAAAAGATATTACTAAAACCTCTATGTACTGTAGTGTGAGAAACCGTTGTGTAACAGAGCAGTTGTATTTGATTTGTGAACTTGACTTGTGAACAACGAACCACAGAGGACACAGAGGAAAGAAACTCAGAAAATTTGACAACTCAATTAGGATTGCTATGTACGACCCTTAATGAACAGTTGAGGGTTAGATGTAGCATTTGTTATTTTCCTGGCGCTGGTAGCCCTATTTCAGGATGTTCCGGTAAATACCACTTGTGGGCGATCGCCGCTAGTTGATCTAACACTACGATTAGGTCTTGTGCTTTTTCGGTTAAACCGTAAGTCACTTGAGGTGGGATTGTTGGCTCATAATCGCGATAAATTATTTCTGCCTCCTCAAGCATTCGTAATCTCTCAGTGAGAACTTTTGACGAAATACCTTCTATCTGGCGTTTTAGCGCACCAAAGCGCGTGGGTCCTTGCTGGCGCAAAATCCAAAGAATGTAGAACGTCCAAGGTCCACCTAGTAGGTTTAATAACGTGCCCACAGGGCAACTGGCAGGTTCTTTAAACAGAGTCATAGTTTCTTGGTAGTGTCGTGGTTACTTGAAAGTACCTACTTTACATTTTTAACTAGTAACTTATAGTAACTAATAGAAGGATACAAGTCCTACACCTTGCTTTGTTGCCTGCAACATACCCTGATATTCTCGGTTAGAAGCTTGTGAGCCAAGGGAATCATAAGCTAAACACTGAATATCCAAAGCATTAAGATTTACCAAAAAATAAGCAAATTCACTAAAAACTCCACAGCGACAAGCTGAAGGAGTGGTTCGATTGCGCGTTGATCAGCACTGTTATGCCAGAGCGTGAAATTTACACAACTAGGAGTTCAAGACATGAAATTCGTAAAAAATTTGTCAATCGCTATTGTCAGTGCTGGATTCATGGTTTTGGCAGCCGCTGCTCAAGCCAAGTCGGTAAACTTAGAATATGATCGTAGTGTTGGCAGCCCTGGCACCGAACCTGGACAGATTCTTCTACCCCAAGGCATAGATGTGCAGGCAGGAACCGGGTATATTTTTATCAGTGATTCTGCTAACAATCGTGTTTCAGTATTCGACCAAAACAGTAACTTTGTTAAAACCATTGGCAGCTTAGGCACCGGAGCAGGACAGTTCAATGGGACAGCGGATCTTGCATTCGACAAGCTGACTGGGAACCTTTATGTGGATGATGTTTACAACAGTGAAATTGATGTTTTCGATGCTGATGGAAACTATCTGAAATCCTTTGGCTCATTTGGTCCTCAACTTGAGGGTAGACCGTTCTATGGACCAGGAGGCGTCGCATTCGATGCGGCAGGAAATTTTTACGTCGCAGATTATACTGCTGATGCTATCAAGGTATACGATAGAGACGGGAACCTGATCAAAACAATTGGTAGCTCTGGCACTGGATCGGGACAGTTTCAGGGACCGTCGGGTTTATCAATCTCTGAAAAATCTGGAAATATCTACGTAACCGATCAACTCAACAACCGCTTTCAAGTCTTAGATCCTCAAGGTAATCCTCTGTTGGTCGTTGGCGGCGAAGCGGGTAACGGACGCGGGCAGTTAAATGGACCAGTTGCGATAGAGGTGGACGACGAAGAGAATATCTATGTGGGTGACACTCTCAACAACCGTATCCAGGTATTCGATAAAAACGGTAATTATCTGACTGAATTTGGTACAAGTGTTCCCAACGCCCAGCCAGAACCGCTTGCACCAGGAGCATCGTTACCCGAACCAGGGCAGTTTAATTGGACTGTGGGCGCACACTACAATGATGGGAAACTTTATGTGAGTGACTTCTACAACAGTCGTGTCCAAGTGTTGAACGTCAAAGGCAGAACCTCAGTGCCTGAACCTACATCAGTGTTAGGTTTAGGGTTGTTCGGACTTGGGGTTGCTGTTCAATTACGGAAAAGGCAGCAAAAGGCAGCAGTGAGTTTAGATGAACTTGACAAGACTGCTGTTTAATGCTTTTTTAAACAGCAAGTTGACATTAGACCTCTTGCGCGAATCAAATTATAGCGGTTCTTAATTGAATTTATTTCAGTTCTAATTTTCTTGTGGGACAGGTGTCCTCACCTGTCCTCTAGATTAGGGCGGGCAAGATGCCACACGTGTCAACTTAAGGTGAAAACCAGTATAGAACAAGCTTTTAGAGATTGCCTCGTTCCCAGCCTCAGGCTGGGAATGCCTACTGGGAGGCTCTGCCGCAATTAAGGGAGGCAGAGCCGCTTCAAGGGCATTTCCTGCTTAGACCTGGAAACGAGATTTTAACGAGATTTTACGAGGGTTTTGGCTTAAGTTGACACCAATGGCAAGATGCCCACCCCACAAGAGCTATATTGCATACAACACCAGAACCGCTATATACTTAGCGCTATTCGTACAAGAAGTCTATTAGTTTACACTTTTTGTGACCACCTCACGGACACGATAAATAGGACGTCCTTGAGACTCATGGTAAGTACGCATTAGCAACTCAGCCAACAAACCGAAGCAAAACAGTTGCACTCCAGTGACTAGCAAAAGAACCGCCAAAATCAGCAGAGGGCGATCGCCAATATCTTCATGAAAAGCAAATTTGACAAAAGTCAACTAATTCCGCGAGATTCCCCATCCCTTTACAGGGTGGGTGAGGTTGCTAGGGAAAAGTTACTGGGTGGATGCCCCTAACTTTTCCAATCTCTTCTCCAATGAACGAACAAACTCTCTGAATACATCAGTCTGTGTTCTACCTGTTAGTTCACAGTACTTATGTACAATCTCCTTTTCTTGTTCAGTTATCCGAAAGTTCATCATTTCTTTACGTACAGCCATTATTATCTCCTGGTTATTGTGTAGCTATGTGCTATACAATATAGCAAAGGAGGTGATTGATTTGGCTGTTCAAACAATAACTGTCAGGAATAAGTTGATTTTGCAAAACAGCCAGCAACACGATGCAATTAACAAGACGCTCAAACAATTCGCTTTTGCTTGTAACCAGATGCTTGCAGTTGCCAAAGCCGAGAATTGCTGGAATCCTGCCAAGCTCCAAAAGCTAACCTATTACGACATTAGAGCAATCACGCAGCTGAAAGCTAACCACGTTTGCAATGCTGTGCGTCGTGTCGTTAATGCTAAATCATCTACAGGCAAGGTAAAGGAATTTAGAGCAACTAGCATTGCTTTGGATGTTCGCACCTTCATTTACAAAGACGGCTCTGTGGGCATCACACTAGTAGATAAGCGCCACTGGTTTGAGTGGAAGTTGTCCTATGAGCAAAAGAAGTTGCTAGAGGGTAAACATAATCGCTTTGCAACGTTGTCTCGTACCCGCAGTGGTCAGTACTTTCTGAATGTTGCTGTAGAGGTTGATTGTGATAAACGTTATGTCTCGAAGAACAAAGCCATTGGTGTTGACCTTGGTAGACGCGCTATTGCGGCAATTTCCACTGGCGAATCTTGGGATGGCGAGCAGTTAAACAAGACGCGTGATAGATACGCTAAAGTTAGAGCAAATGTTCAGTCCCGGCGCTCTCGGTCTGGTCGCAGACTGCTTAGAAGGCTAAGTGGACGTGAACGACGCTTTCAGCAGTGGGTAAACCACAACATTTCTAAATCGATTGTCGGCATTGCCAAAAAGGACAGTGCAATCATCAGTATGGAGAACTTGACCAATATCAGGCAGTCTTTGAATGCTAAGCCTCGTAACAGACAGGAACGTAGACGATCTAATAATTGGGCGTTCTATCAGCTACGGCTTTTCATTCAGTACAAAGCCAATATTGCTGGTATTCCAGTTGTGTTTGTACCACCAGCCTATACAAGCCAAGTTTGCAGCCACTGTCTACGTATCCATCCTGATCCTGCAAAGTCTTTTCGCAATGAAAAGCGCTTTGTGTGTGGGTATTGTGGCGCTGACTGCGATGCTGACTACAATGCTGCGCGAAACATCGCAGCGTACGGGGTGACTATAAACTCGCCCGAAGCACCAAAATTATCCTGTGGACTTGTTCCGCAGTTTGTTTTAGGGGCAAAACCCCACCAAGAGCCTTCAGGCAGGGTGGGGTAGTTTATGTAAATTCCAATCGCCCCACCTGAAGCCATCGCAATCAACCCCCACAGCCCAAAAACATGATCGGGCGTGTGAGGCACGGATATTTATGTAATTAGAGCAAAAAATATGTCATAACAATTACCTTTTACCTAAAAGATTGGCAGCTTAGTGTTATATTAATTGCAGTATATTCAGAGAATATCCGTAAAGACAGTTGTGAGGGTGTATGGATAGCAAAAAGTATCCAAATGCTTTGTAGTGAAAGACTAATCAATGTCTTTTACCGTCAAACTAACCTATATCAAATCAAACAATGTCTGATAAAATTTACCCACCCCACCCACAGGAAGCTGATACTTTACTGGCTGGTTTACTCGAAGAAGTAAAAACATGGGAAGGCACACTGGCTGGTGGTACAAAACTTGGTGTAGGTGCAGCAGCCGTTGAGAGTTTGGTTCAAACAAAAGTTGAGTTTGGCAACCCTAGGAATCATTTAATTTTACTTACGGAAGAAATCTTTAAAGACATTGGGGTTGAGTTAAACAGTATTTATCGACAACAGATGCGTGACGCGTATGACTTCTATTACATGACCGTCACAGTTGATTTACGTCCCAAACCAGGCGCTAGGTTTTCGCGGTTGTGCTGTGAGCTTGTCTTCAGTTCCGAAGGTGAGAATGAGCCAATTGTTGAGAAAATTTTCCCAAACAGCAAATGGCGATCTGTGATGAAGTTGGGAGTTGGCATGAATTTGGGTCTCAACGGAAACCTTGATTGGAGTGTGGGAATTGATGCGTCTCAAGTAGCGGAAATTGCTGACCTTCCTGGCAATCTCAAGGCTAATGTAGCTAGTAACAACGAGCTTAAAGCATTCATTGTTGTATCTGACTATGCTTATGAAGTCGGTGGGTTTGAAATTCTTGCTCAAGGTGAAGGTAATTCCACTTGTTACTGGCGCATTGAAGAGCCAGACATCCAGAAAATGGCGACAGTAAAATTTGCCATTGTTTTCAAAGTTTCTAAGGGGACAGAATCGATTAATCTGCGTGGTATTGCCTGGGCTGAACCGAATAAAAACTGGCTTATTTCTAAGATCCGTAATGTGTTTAGCAAGTTGTCAGATAGCTGGAAAAACCGATTACAGTCTGAGGATGAGGCTGCTAGTAAGCTTGCTGAACTGACGGCTTCTGAAGTATGGACATTGGACTTGCCCAAGGCAACCATAAAATCATAGAACTTTTGTTGTAACTCTACAGTGGTGTATTTAAAGAGGAGCGCTGCTACCGAAGGACTAATTAGTTTGGTTTCATAAAGCAGTAATCTATGAACAAAGAATACTACACCTATCGCATTCGTGTTGCTAACTATAACTATGTGCAGGTTGAAAAGTGGGATGACCGAAATCAACCCCTTGATCAACCCACCGGAAAGTTTCGTTTCCATGAGAAGCTGACACAAGAAATCAAAGAACTCCTCCAAATCACCCGTAACGATGAACTAAATGACTACAACCAGTCACGATTGCTGGGAGAAGCTTTGTTTGATGTGCTGTTTGACGATAATCTGATCTACGATTTTGTCGATTTTTACGAAGAAGTTGTTGGTGTTAAACAGCACCTACTACGGGTAGAACTGGATATTGATGAGCGCAGGATGCCAGAAGTAGCAGCTTTGCCCTGGGAATTTATGCGTTTACCCGAAAGGATTAATGAAGGCACGATTTGGCTAGGGACTAACCCCAATGTGGCCTTCTCCCGTCATCAAAGGCAACGGACTCAAGCACAACCAATTCAGCTAAACAACAATGAAAAGCTTAGGATTGCCTTAGTTGTATCTGCACCTAAAGGTTTAGGCAAGGTTGAGTATAAGCCAGTACAGACGGCTTTGGAGGAACTAGCTGCTAAACAACCACAACGGATTGAGTTGTTACCAGTAGTTAATCAAGCTAACCGTGAAAAGGTTGATGCTGTCTTGGCTAAAAAACCACACGTTTTTCACTTGATTGGGCATGGTCGTTTGAAGGATGAAAACAAGCAGGAAGTAGGGCAAATTGCCTTTGTAGACGAAATCACCAAGGAGGCAGACTGGATTGATGCAGAAATCTTCGGCGAACTCTTCACCCGATATCGCCCAGGAGTTGTAATATTGCAGGCATGTGAAGGGGCAATGCAGTCTGAGTCACAAGCTTTTGTTAGCGTTGCTTCTAAAGTGGTTCAGCAAAAAATTCCGGTTGTTGTGGCAATGCAGTATGAAGTTACCAACTTTACAGCCAGTTGCTTCGCCGATTCCTTCTATGAAAAACTAGCGCAAGGCGAGCCGGTGGATATAGCGGTACAGGAAGGTCGGCGAACAATTGGCAATAATTCAACGGAATATCGGACACGTGATTTTGCCACGCCTGTCATCTTTATGCAAGTGCGAGATGGTCACTTGCAACCGCCTTTGCCAGATCTAAATTTTGTGGGGCGTGAAGAAGCGATCGCCCACCTCAAAACTTGTGTCAGCCAAGGAGCAAAAGTCATTGTTATTGAGGCTGCTGGCGGTGTTGGTAAAACAATTTTAGCAGAACAATATCTCCAAACTCAAGAGTTTGACTTGGTGCTACGACTTGATGTGGCAAAGGAGACTCAGAAAATTGCTCCAGTAGAACGTGAGATTGGGCGTTGGCTGCAGGAATACTTTGATGAAAAGCAAGTGTTGGAATTTGACAGTGCCTTGAATAAACTCAGGAAAAAGCTCGAAGACCGTAGTAAAAAGATTGGGATACTGATTGATAACCTCGAACCAGCACTAGATAAAAGTGGTAAGTTTATCCAGCCTCATCGTGGCTATTTAGAGTTATTGCGGGTTTTGGCTGGTTCATTAGTACAGTCATTAACACTGATTACCAGCCGCGAGCGTCTGCATGAATCTGAAGTCACTGTTCAGAATTATTCCTTAAAAGGTTTATCTTTTGAGACATGGCAGCAAGTTTTTAACAGTCGCCAGATTTTTCCAACCAATTCCCCCAATCTAGCCACTATGCACAAAGTGTACGGGGGTAATGCAAAAGCAATGCGAATACTCAGTGGTGCTATCCAAAATGATTATGCAGGAAATTTAGAGAAGTATTGGCAAGATAATCAGAGGGATTTGTTAATTGAAAGAGATTTAAGAGATTTAGTTACCAGTCAGTTTAACCGTCTGGAACAACACCACTCTCAAGCTTTTAAACTCCTCTGTCGTTTGGGATGTTATCATTATCAAGATATCGCCACAGTTCCACTTGAGGGGCTTTTGTGTTTGCTTTGGGATGTGCCAGAATCAGAACGTCAGCAAGTGGTTTCTTCCTTGCATGACCGTTTTTTAGTAGAGTTAGTAGAGTTAAACGATAAAAATAGTGAGTACTCTCTGCATCCAGTAATTCGGGAAGAAGCAATCCAACGGAAGAACAGTGAAAATTGGGAGTATGTTAATCTCAGAGCAGGTGAATTTTATCGTAATTCTGCAGAAAATCTTAATAACAATCCAGGTGAGTTTTATCGTAATCATGCAGAAAATCTTAACAACAATTTTCCGAATAGCACCCAAGCAGTAAAAACCCAAGCAGTAAAATATGCTTTTGAAGCAATTGAACATTTTTTAGAAGCTCAGGAGTTTGAAAAATGCTATCAAAGTTTACTGTATATCTTAGAAGCAGAAAATAATCTGGAAAATTTACGCTGTTCTGAAAACTTATGGTCATATACAAACCAAATAATTGAAGTATCTAAAAAGCTGGCAGAGAAGTTAACTGGATTAACTAAAGCCATTACTTTAATACCACTAGGAGTCCTCTATCCTGAAATTGGTAAAAACTACCAAGCTATTAAAGTAAGTCATGAAATTATAGCGATTATAAACGGAATCAAAGAAGATTATAGAATTCCTACAAAAATCAATAAAAAACCTCATGCTAAAAGGAAAATAGCTACAAAAATAATGTCTGCGATTAGGCAGATATTTCATCTCTTAGCTAGAGCAGGAAAGGTGATTTTGAAAAGAGGCAAGTTTACAAATACTAGAAACTTGTATAAAAAATCTAAGGAAAATGATGAGAGGCTTATATTTGCTGAAATATCAGCTTACTTAGTTTCTGGTAGAGCCAATAAATTTATTGGTAATTTTTCAGAAGCTTTGAAAGCCTGCGAAAAAGCAAGTAAAGTTGCACAAGATGCTAGGGGGTCAGTAGATTCACCTAAACTTAATTATTGGAGAGCTTTAGCATTATATGAACTTGGAACAGTGCATTTAGAACAAGCTAGAACAAAAGAATCATTGGCTTGCTCTATTGAAGCAGGAAAAGCTGAAGCAGGAAAAGCATTACGTTGCATCGGAGCTTCTGCATTTTTGGCAACTAACATCACACATACCGTCACACAAATTCCGGAAGAAATTTATAACTTTTTAAACACTCCAATAGAGGAAGTGCCAAATCGTTTAAAAAGCATTATTGACAATAGTGTTATCGAATCAAAAAACAGAGACAAGGATTATACAAAAAAATTTCGTATTTTACATAATATTGGTAGATGTCTAAATTCGATGGAGAAATATTTATTTGCCGAAATAGTACTCAACAAAGCTCTCAAGATTTTAGAAGACAGACCAGATAATCTTAATAGAGTATGGTCGTACCTAGAACTTGCCTCATGCTACTCAGCTAGAGACAAAATTAAGGCACAAGAGTATTATAATAAGGCGCTAGAACTTTTAGATGAAGTACCAACTCTTTGTAAAGCTTTTACTTTGAGTGAATACGGTGATTTCATCTATCAGCAGGGATTATATAGAGAAGCAGTAGAGAAATATCAGCAACTAGAAATATGTCTGAAAGACACAGAGTTTGAATATCTGAAAGCGCGTAACTATTACAGCATTTGCATGACTTATTTAGAGTTGTCACCGGATGAAAGAGACGCAATAATTTCTTTAGAGCAAATAAGAGATTATTTAGAAGAATGTAAAAATATATCTGAGAAATTACAATTAAACTACTTAGTTACAAAAGTAAGCGAACTAAAAAGAAAAATTAAGGAACAAATTTTAAAATAATTTTTGAAAAAATATGACATTTTTTCAAAAAATAGTTTAACTTTTCATCTAGCGTTCATCACTAAAACTGCTCCCTTCGTCAGCCAGGGGAAGCAGGGGAAGCACAAGAGGAAAAACGCCCCTTGCACGCCTTAGCTACCTCTCCCTGCCTGTCCTGTCTCAATAGGTATTTTTTGAGGATAAAGGGGGTAATCCTTAATCGCTAGTTCCCACTCCTTTTTTTCCAACTATCTCACGCACGCGATAAATAGGGCGTCCTTGAGACTCATGGTAAGTACGCATCAGCAACTCTGCCAACAAACCAAAGCAAAAGAGTTGCACTCCAGTTACTAGTAACAGAACTGCTAAAATCAGCAGAGGGCGATTGCCAATATCCTCACCAAAAGCAAATTTGACAAAAGTCAAATAAATTCCTATCAGCCCACCCGAAACTATGGAAAACAACCCTAACAGCCCAAAAACGTGCATCGGGCGCGTGAGGAACTTTTTCATAAAGGAAATGGTTAACAAATCCATCAACACACGGAACGTCCGCCCCAACCCATACTTACTACGACCAAAGCGACGGGCGTGGTGACGCACGGGCATTTCCGTAATTCTTGCGCCTTCAATGTAAGCCAAAGCAGGAATGAATCGGTGCAATTCCCCATAAAGGTTCATATCTGCCACCAGTTCTGTGCGATAGGCTTTCAGTGAACAACCATAGTCATGGATTTTCACCCCAGTCATGCGCTGAATTAGCCAGTTGGCAATTTTGGAAGGGAGTAATCGATCCAAAGCAGCATCTTGTCGGTTTTTCCGCCAACCACTGACCAAATCGTAGCCTTCCTCCAGCTTTGCCAACAGCATAGGTATATCTGCTGGATCATTCTGGAGATCGGCATCCAAAGTGACGATCGCTTTACCCAGGGCATAGTAAAACCCAGCAGCCATCGCCGCAGTTTGACCGTAGTTGCGACGCAGAATCACCGCTTTTAAATCATTGCGGATTTCCGCTTGTTCTTTAAGAAAGCGCGGCGAACCATCTGTGGAACCATCATCCACACAGATGATTTCATAACTTAAGTCAGTAGCAGATAATGTGGATGCGATCGCCTCGAGCAAATGAGGCAAACTTTCCACTTCATTATGCACCGGCACCACGACCGAAACATCCGGGACAACCAATGATATCGCCTCATTTTGTCCAGCAAGCCCATTAGAAACCAGTCCACTCCTCATATTCCTCTTTTATCCTCAGCGTTGTTGAGGTTCGTAACTCTTGACCACTCTTCCAGCACCGCGCAGTTGCTGGTAATATGACTGACTGATCTCATCTTCTTGTTCCGAAAGAGAGTCAATGGCAATCCCATTACGCCCTTTATCTTTCCCGGAACTATGGATGTAGCAGCCATTCCCTAAATAGAGTCCCACATGAGTTGCTTTTTGGAAACCAAAGAACACGAGATCACCTGGTTGTAATTCTGTAATAGCAATAGGTTGGGTGAAAGCTTCCTGCTGATAGGCATCTCTGGGTATGCGAAGATCTACCGAAGCGAACGCTGCTTGCATCAATCCCGAACAATCGTAATTTGGTCCTACCGTACCACCCCAAAGGTAATAATTTGGCTGTTGCATAGCTTTTTGGGTAAACGCTATCACCTTTGGCAATCGTTTTTTAATCTCAGATTCAGAAAATGTTTTCGCTTTATAAGGTACAGTGCATGGTTGTAACAAACTCAAATCTGAAAGCGACAGCCATCCTGGATAGTCATCTTCACACAAACACACCTGTAGAGACGCGTCATGGCACGTCTCTACATCCTGATAGTTTGATGTCACCCACAAATGTCGCCCAGTTGCAGCTTGAGTTGCCAGTCGCTGACAACTGGGAGAATCATATATGTTGAGGTCAGCTAGGCACTGGTACTCACCCGATTTGAAATTTTGTATTTTGAATTCTAGATTAGAGGACATCCTTGAACAACAATGAATTTCTTCAATAAAGACGAACAACTTGAAAATCTTGGTAATGGCATTTTAGAAGCAACTTGGGCAGCATTTCCAACTTTAGCCCGCAACCAAATTGCTTTGACTTGGATTGTCTACGATCCCCCTGTACTAGTAAACACGGGTGGCGCTTTAACTCCAGATGCTTTTTGGAACCACCCAGTCCGTGGTTTCGCTTACCGTGGAGTGGAACGAATTTATCCCGCGAGTGTGGTGAAACTGTTTTACTTAGTAGCGGTTAATGAGTGGCTGCAGAAAGGCATGATTTCCACTTCAAAGGAGTTGGAAAGAGCCATGCGCGATATGATTGTTGATTCCAGCAATGATGCGACGAGTTTAGTTATAGATATTCTCAGTGGAACCACTTCGGGACCAGAATTATCACCAGGACCATTTGAAACGTGGAAGCAGCAGCGCAATATCGTTAACCGCTATTACCAGTCTCTGGGTTGGTCGGATATGGAAACGATAAATGTCTGCCAAAAAACTTGGTGTGATGGACCTTATGGACGCGAACGGGCTTTTGTGGGAGAGTTGCTAGATAACCGCAATATGCTGACGACAAATGCTACCGCCAGGTTGCTACACAGTATTGTTGGTGGTGTGGCGGTGTCGAGTGGGCGATCGCAAGCGATGATGACTTTGATGAAACGCAGTCTTCAGCCCAATGATTTGCCAAAAGATGTTGAAGAAGACCAAGTGACAGGCTTTTTGGGTGGTGCGCTTCCCCAAGAAGCACAAATTTGGTCAAAGGCTGGTTGGACGAGTCAAGTTCGGCATGACGCTGCGTATATAGAAATACCGGATCAGCGTCCCTATCTTCTAGTTGTATTCACTGACGGGAAAGCCAATGCAAAAAACCGCGCTATTTTGCCCTTCGTCTCGCAGGTGGTTGCTGAAGCGGTTGGAAGTTTAGGTTAGTTGCTTGATCATCATATGAACGGGGAGCTGGCATGAGTCGCTCCTCGACCACAAAGCTACTAAGTTAGGATACGAAGTCCCCGAAGATATAGGCTTGGTGAGATTAACTCCTGTTATTTTTCAAATAAGGAACTAAATTTGATGCTAAAGTAATCGCGGTATCAGTAAATCTTTAACCAAGAATATCCAGAGTAAAGTATTCAATTCTGCTTACAAAGTAAATCTACTCAACTAAGTCAACCGTCATCATGAAAATAATTGACCCCTCTAGTGAAGTCAGTAGTACCGGGGCGAAGTCGTCTTGCTACCGTCTCGGTTTAGTCATGGAACAAAAACTTGGTCATATCACACACACCCAAAATCTTGAGCGGTGGCTGAGGGATGATAAGAGCATTCAACCGACTTGGTTGAAGGTGCCTGGTGACGCGGATGATTTTTGGCAGAAAGTCCCTACTATCACCTTAAAAGATAGTGGACGAGCATGGAATTTGGTGAGCGCTGCACTGCGAGAGCAGAATTTTGACTGCTTGTATTATCACACACAAGCGGCAACTCTATTAAGTTTGGGTATTATACAACGTATTCCGACAATCATCTCCCTTGATGCCACTCCAATTAATTTTAGTAGTGTTGCAGAAGTCTACAGGGAGCAGCCGTTACACACTAAGCTATTTGGCAAGCTGAAGTTTGAATGGTTTCGCAGAATATTTGAGAGTGCAGCAGCTCTTGTGACGTTCTCTCATTGGGCAAAGAACAGCTTAGTTAATGACTACGGTATTGCACCGGATAAAGTTACAGTCATTCCTCCTGGCGTAGATCTTTCTTACTGGCATCCAACGGTAAAACCAGCAGCAAAAGATGGTGTGTTGCGGTTGTTGTTTGTGGGAGGAGATTTTGTACGTAAGGGTGGTGAGGTGCTACTAAAAGCCTTCCAGTCAGGATTAAGCGATCGCTGTACATTGGATATTGTCACCAAAGATGAGATCCCTGAGTTAGCTGGTTCTTCTGTGCGGGTACACAAGGGTCTGACGCCTAACAGCCCACAGCTACGACAACTTTATACCGAAGCCGACCTGTTCGTATTTCCGACATTCGGTGACTGCACTCCAATAGTAGTCATGGAGGCGATGGCATCCGGTTTGCCAGTTCTGGCGACGGATGTGGGTGCGTTAGCGGAGCAAGTGGAAAATGGTACAAATGGATTTCTAGTTCCGCCTGACGATCCTAGCGCCATTGTAGAAGCTGTTAGTACTTTGGTAAATAACCCTCAACGCCTCCTTGCTATGGGAGTTGCTAGTCGCACAAAAGCAGAAAAATTTTTTAACGGCGAACATAATTACAAAGCTTTGATAGCTTTAATGAAGCAATGTGCACAGCAGTATTGAGCCACTCCCCCAACTTCTAGTTGGGGGATTCTGGCTAGGAATTCGGATTAACTTTTCGCCCGGACTCCGCACAGACAGCTATCTGGTTAGTCTTTCCTAGCTTATCGGAGAACCGCTCTGGGGCAATCAACCCACTTTCGGACGAGCCTAATTGTTCGCGGTTTAAAGACTCTTGCCACGCCTCCAATAGGAGCGACTCCGCCCCACGATACCCGTCACGGGCATCTTGCAATGACAGTTTATCGTCGTGATTAACATATCTACTCAAATATGCACTAAACAAATCGCGATGCATTTTAATACCCGTTGCATCATGATGAACTCGTTCAGACAGAGATTTTTTAACACGACTACCATCTAAATGAGTTTGAGATAGTGCCGTCTTTTGAGTAGAAAAGGTAATGAATTGACCGCCAGTTTTTTCAACTTTGCGTTGCAACTCAGATTGGACAAATCCCGGAGACTTGGCAGAAATAGCTTTTCCATAACGCTTCTGCCAACCCTTTACAGATACTTTTTCAGTCTTAATGACGTTACCATGCTGCAAAATTTCGTTAACTGTTTTGCGGTTTTGGGATTTAGCGTAAGCAGATTTCTTACGTTGTAACTCACGTTTCTTTTGAGCAGCTTTTTTATAATTTTTAGAACGTTTCCATTCTCGCTTACCCTTTTTGACCTTACCTTTTTTCTTAACAGTACGATGCCCTTTCTTGATTTCAAAATCTCTTTCGTAATTGTCTGGATTATTGACCCGTTGGGAACGCTGCATCTTTCTTTGCAACGCAGCAATCTCATAATCATACGTAGGAACTTTTTCTGCAAAAGGTAATAATCCTGCCTTATTATCTCCAACAAAGGCAATATTGGATATATTTAAATCCAGACCAATTAAAGCATTACTAATGTAGTTTTTCTCTTTTTGGTAAGGTAGACCTTCATTGATAAGTTGTGCGTACCAACGACGTTTACCGTTTAGTTCCCTCCATAATATGCGAACATACTTAACAGGAGATTGCAGCCCATGCATAATTACAGGGTTGTTCTCATCAATAATTGGGCGTCAGTTGAGACTTCCCCAAACTAATTGTTCATTCTTCCAGCGTAATCCTTGCTTATTGGTCTTACCCTCGACAGAACGGAAACGACTCGACACTTTGAATCGAACTTTTTTTGCTCGTCCAAATATGACTCGTTCAGATGCCTTAAATGCTCTTTTAGCAATCGTCTGTTGAGTGTTGGAATCAATCTTGTCAGCAATCCATTTTGATGAATTGGCAACAATTGTTGCATAAGCTTGAAGGTCGTAATCAGAATATCTGTAAGCTTGACGTGCTGCACTAAACGCCTCAACACGCTCTTTTTTGTTAGCTCTTGGTATTTTCTTTGCAGTTTTAAATAACTCGGAATTACGTACTAACTCCATCCTGACCATCGCTTCATTCAAGCAAGCATTGTACAGTTGTCTGGATGCTTCAAATCTCGACAACAACTCTTTTTCTTGAGCACTGTCTACTATCAATGGAATCTCTGTAATGAAAGATGGAGTCTTTTTCCGAGCCATTTAAAATCACCTCCTGTTTTGTTTATCTTAATTTATAAGAATATAATTGTGAACCCAATGGGAGACAAAAATGAAGAACAAGAGATTAAATTGTAGAATAACCGATAGAAGATACTATAAATTACTCTTATTGTCTACAGAATTAGATAGAACTATAAGTAGCATGGTCGATGAATGGATAGATTCATTGCCAGAACCAAAATCAAAATGTCACGGCGAATAAATTCGCACGTGTCGCCTTTGGGCCCCGATATAAATAACGTATGAGCATCAATTCATTTAATTTCTTGACGCTCATACTTCGGGGCGTGACCTCGCATCCCGCCTATTTTAGGTGTGGTTGATTTGGATAGACCAGACAGCAGAAAAATCTGGGGAATATGCAGCTAGCGTACCCCCTTGTTCAAAAAAATTGCTTGCTCATACGTTAGTGGGATGGTTTGTGAGTTATCAATTATGAATTAGGAATTTGATTGAATGCGGCGTCTTTGAGCAGATCCTACGATTTTTAAAGCCATGGACTCTATTTGATGGTAAAGCGATCGCGGCATGAGCCAGAGAAAATAGGCAGCCGCTAAGGTGATCAGCGTACGGCGTGGTTCTTCCAGTAGGATGCCCCAGTAGGTAGATAGAGCTCGATGGGTGAACTCAATAGCTGTTGTACCGTCTTTCAAAGTGACTGCTCTTCGGGCTAAATGCCGCAGTTGATAAGCCATAGCTATCTTTTCCAACTCAGGCATTGATTTTGAAGGTACGTAAGCGTGTGCTTTTTCCAGCATCCTTTCCCAGGACTTTAACTTTTTCATCAGTTGGGCTGAAAATCCCTGAGAATTGACTCGATACAGTGTCAAGGGTTCAGGAATACCCTCAATCAGCCATTTGGTTTTCATCGCAATCCGCAGCCAACATTCCACATCTTCCGAAGGGTGCAGTTGCCGATCATCATCAAAATAAAAGTTTTCTACGGCTCCATAAAGATTATCTTGGAATGCAATATCTTCCAGCGTTTCCCGCCGAATGACTGGTACCGAACCATTCCCAATTGGGGTACGACAAAGCAAATCAAGCGGCGTAATTTCCTTGAGCTTGGTGATCTGATAAATACCTAAAGGTTCCCCTAATTCATCGATAAAAGCAGAACGACAAAAACTCACCCCTACAGCTGGTGAGTTTTCCAAATGTTCAATATGTTTTGCTAGCTTTTCTGGTGCCCATAAGTCATCTGCATCTAAGAAAGCCAAATATTCTCCCTGAGCATGACGGATACCAGTATTTCGTGCAGCAGCTACCCCCCGGTTTTCCTGGCTAATAATTCTAATTCTGTTATCTGTAAATTGTTGACAAATTTCTATACTTTTATCTGGAGAGCCATCATCAATGATGAGCAACTCAAAATTTTTGTAAGTTTGAGCAAGAACTGATTGTACAGTAGCAGCTATATATTTCTCAACTTTGTAAACTGGAATGATAACAGAAATTTTCATAACAAAACCCTATGTCTTTTCAATTCTAGGGAAAACATGACGTGTAGTCCACAATGTAAAAAGAGGCAAGAAGATCAGGTGGACTAATAAGACAGATGTTGCTACCCCAATAATTTGCCCATGAACTCCTATCAAGATTGCAATTGTAAATATTACAGTAAATATAATATTCCAGCGCAGGTCTAGGTAAGGTTTACCAACAGCTACTAGCAACTGGGATGCTGCATCTGCAAAAGGTCGTGGAATTGCCGATAAACAAATCAGTATCACAACTGGTATCGCAGGTATCCACTTGTGACCAAAAACAATTGGTACGTAAAAATGAGCAAAACTAGCTTGAAGGAGAACAAAAGGAACAATGGTAATACTAATTGTTTTTAGACTGCTGAAGTAGGTTCTCTTGAATTCAGACGGTTGGGAACGAACGGCACACAAATGAGGTAAAATTGCTGAATTAATAGCATTGATAAAACTTAAACTAATTCCTAATCCCGCATTAAAACCAAAGAAATATATTCCTAATTCTTTAATTCCTACAAAGCGACCAACTAGTAAATAATCCAAGTTGTTCCTTAATGTTCTTAATAACGAAACACCAAGAATATTTTTCCCAAAATGTAGAATGTTACTCCAATTTTTCGTGGTAAATCCTGATCCTAGCCGCCAAGTATGACCCTTGTAGTACACTAAAGCGTCTACAGGTGCTATTAAAACTGCGGGCAAGACGAATGCCCATACACCCATACCCATAACAGCCAATACTGCAGATAGTATACTAGTACTAATATTTAGACTGGTGTCAGTGATAGCTATAATTTTTAAACGGTTTTCTCTTTGTATCAGAGTTTTTTGGACAACGGATATAGGCCAAATTAAATAAGCAACTCCTGATACAATAATAGGCAAAATAATATCATTAGTTTTATAGAACCAAGCAATAGGGAAAGCAGCAAGGCTCTGAAGAACAAACAAACTGCAAAAAACTACCCAGTTTAACCAATAAGCTGAGTTACATGTAGCGTCTAATTCTTCTTCTTCAGCCTGAATAATTTTTGCGCCTATACCTATATCAGAAAATGTCATTGAGAACTCACGAACTGTCATCACAATTGCTCCCAGACCGTAGTCCTGGGAGGTTAAATACCGCGCACCGATGACGACTAATCCCAAACGCAAGACTCTGTAGATTATCTCTGAGATACTCAGCCAGCCAACATTGCGGATGAATTGGCTGGAGAGTTTTTTCTTAATAACAGTTATCACGGGATTAATGGCTCTCACGACTATTCTTTTAAAGAACAAAGAGTAACATTTTCGTCACTGTTTGCTACTATAGCAGTCCTCAATGATTTCTGAGAATCTCTCTTTTTGCTCTTTTTGCTCTTTTTACTTTTCGTGGTTCGTACCCAAATTTTGACGAATGAATTAGGATTGCTGTAGCTACCGTTCAATGGTATCAGCTACTATACCTAATAGTGAAGCCCGAGCAGCTTTTAATTCTTCCAACGCTTGTTGCAAGCAAGGACGAACTGTTTTACCAAGTCCTGCAACCATCAAAACTGCATCTACACGGTTTGCTAGGATGCTTGTGTCTAAAAGTCCCATGATATGTGGTGCATCATAGATAACCAAATCATAGTTTGTATGGGTTCGTTCGACAAAATTCTCCATTCTTTGAGAAGAAAATAGTTTTGTAGGATTTTCTGGCGTCTCACCAGCAGTCACGACAAAAAGATTTTCTTCTCTAAACGCTTGTGCAACAACCTCACTAAAATCTATACCTTGGGAAAGCACCTCGCTCAGTCCTTTAGTATTGACTAAACCGATTGCATAATGTATCTGGGGATGACGTAAATTGGCGTCTACCAATAGCACTTTCTGACCTGCTTGAGCAGCTATCTTTGCTAAATTCGCTGCTACTGTAGACTTACCATCTCCACTTGTCGCTGATGTGACTACTATTGAGCGGATAGAAGCCTCAGACTTGAGACAGTTTATCCTGTTATAAAGAGAGCAAAAAGCTTCTGTAAAAGCAGTTGTTTTATACTCCTGAGTTTTTGCTTTTACAGTTGGCAAAAATCGATTTTTGCCTTTTTGATGTGCAGAAGCTAATTCTTTATCAGTTTTAGAAATCGGGTGTTTGACTTCTTTGTGATAAGGAATAACCCCAAGAATTGGCATTTTGGTGGCACGTTTCGTTTCCTCAGGATCATGAAAAACGTTTTGCCAATTCTCGAGCATGAAAGCAGCTAGAGTTCCTAAGAGTAAACCTGCAACTGTTCCCAAGGCAATGTTGCGCTCAGTATTCAATCCTAGTGGTACGAGTTCACCCATTTTGTTTCGTGGAAGTGTCGCTGGCATAATCACTTCCCAGGGGACATCCTGTTGAGCAGCGTCTACCCGCAGTGCTTCTTGCTTGGCTAAAAGCTGGTTGAGGGTATCGGTAGAAACTTGCAACTCCCTTTGCAAATTGGCGTACTGACGTGAAAGGGCTGGATATTGCTGAATTTGTTGATTAACCTCTAGTGTTGCTTTGTTATTAGCTTGCAGGCTGGTTTCTAAGAGTTGAATTTGGTTACCGCTATCAGCTAGTTGTTTGATCAGCTCACGCCGAACTGAGTTTTGATAAACTCCTACTTGGGAATTAGGCGCGGTAGGGGAAGCGTTGCTTCCTAATGCCAGTTTTGCTTCTTGCTGGACTAAAGGTAGCAGTTTCTGTCGTTGTTCGCGCAAATTCACCATTATTGGGTTGTTTTCAGTCACACGAGCTGACTCTATGGCAATTTTTGTTTCTATCTCTCGTAGACGAGTAAGTGTTTGCTGATACTGCGGTGATTCACTCAAAGCTGATGCTGCGATCGCTGTATTTTCTGACATTGCCAACTGCTTTTGCAAAGAAGCAGAAAGTGACTTCAACTCAGCCAGCCTTCGCTCAGTTTCTATGCGCTGTGCTTTGAGTTGATCAACTCTGTTGAGCAGTTGTTGCCCTTGAAGTTCAGGATTGAACATACTGTGCTTCTGTTGAAACACTTGCATTTGTCCTTGAAGTGTATTCACCCGCAGCCGCACTTTAGGAATCTGCTGCTCAACGAATTTTATTCCCTGGCGTAAGTTCGTCTGCTGCTGTTCTTTACTGTAGTTTTGATATGCTTCTGATACCCGATCCAAGACATACTCGATTTTTTTCGGATCGGATTCTCGATAGCTAACCTCTATGACTCTTGATAGCTCCTTACCTTTGCCTAGGCGGTTGATATGTAGCGTACCTACTTGCTCAGGAGACACTTTGCCAGACGCACCACTGGCAACAAGTTGGTCATAATTAATTTCTGGATACCGATTTTTCAGGTCTTTAATAACTGGATTTATCAGCTTTGGGCTCTTCAAAACCTCGACCAAAGCCTGATAATCCAATTCTGTTTTATTGTATTTGGTAATATCGTTGACATTTTGCTTCAGGGTTTCGGATAGTAAAACCAGTAACTCACTATCGGCACTTTTTAGAGGTTCAACTAATATCTGAAACTTGCCTTCATATTTTGGAGTTCGAGTTGCGGAGAAAGCAACAGCCAGCGTAGTGAGAATAACTGTTGTACTAGCAATCAAACCTATCCGACGACGTAAAACAGAGAAAATCTGATTTAAACCCGTACCTTCTTCTTCGCTTTCTGGTCTTCTCCAGAACAAAGACGGTTCTCTCAATACAGCGTTGGGATTTCTCAGTTGCTGCAAGCTTTGTTCCTTAGTTGGCATCTGTTTCCCATTCAAATCTGTTGAATACATGATTGTGTCAATCTATTTCCTAGATGCTGATTTTTGCCAACTTGGCATAAAAATAATCGGGATAACTATCTGTATATAGTGTTGCGTTTGCTAGAACGTACGGTGTTTTAAGGATAGTACAGCTAATACCCTGGAAAATGCGGTTATAGAGGCTGTTATAAACTCTCTACCCGAATTTTCTATAGGTTATGTTAGTTCTACTTCGGCAAAGGACTTCCTGCTTCAGGGAAGAATCATACCAGATTTTTGCTAACTTTCGATACCCCCAACATATCTTGCTACGCATATCATACGTTCTTCTTTACAGAAAATTCATAAAAATAATCTTACTAATGAAGGTTGAGTAAAGTCACAAATTAGGGGAAAATACAAAATTCTTTCTTTGGGCATATCCGTGTGAGATATTAGATGGGATAATCTTTCTACGGTAGGTTTTTTTTAGATCCTAAATTGAATTCAAGAAGTACTTTTTCTGCCCCAAGAATTTTCTTTGTACAACGGTTAGCTATTGGAATGAATATAGAGTTGTCATGCATAGACTATCAAGGATAACCGAAAAGGTTTTTGTTGTATTTACTCTTTTTATTTCTACAACAGCCTTGATACCTATTCTTTTAGAAAAGGAAGATGATGCGGCTATAAGCCAAGACCCGTACACTCCAATCCTTTTTCTCGGAATCTACATAGTCACACTCCTCCTGATTATTCAAAGGAGGAAGAGTTTTGTGCGCATTGCACAGAAGAACATTTGGATCTGGCTACTCGTGGGAATTGTCATCGCATCAGTATTATGGTCAGTCGCACCGGACATTACACAGAGGCGTAGCTTCCTTCTGTTAGGGACAACCCTGTTTGGGGTATACCTAGCTATGCGCTACACCTTGAGAGAACAACTACAGTTATTAGCTTGGGTATGCGGCATAGTCATAATACTGAGCATTTTGTTTGCCATAGCACTACCATCTTATGGTTTGATGACCTTTCAGGAAGGAGGTGCTCACGCGGGAGCTTGGCGAGGTGTCATAACGCATAAAAACACCTTCGGTCGCTTGATGAACTTAAGTGCGGTAGTCTTTCTATTACTCGCCATTAGCAAACCTATCGTTCACCGTAAACACCGTTGGGTTCTGTGGGCTGGTTTTGTTCTATCAGCAGCTTTAATCCTACTTTCAACTTCAAAAACAGCCCTAGTTGTTTTTCTGACCATGATGCTGCTTTTGCCATTATACAGGGCTTTGCGAGGTAAATATACCAAAGTAGTCCCTTTTATCATTGCTATGGTACTTGTGGGAGGAAGTACGTCTACATTACTGATAGATAATTTGCCAGTTATAGCAACTGCATTGGGTAAGGATTTGACTCTTACAGGACGCACAGATATATGGGAAGCTATGCTCGAAATCATCTCGGAACGTCCCTTATTTGGCTATGGATTTAATGCCTTTTGGCTAGACTGGGATAGTGAAGTCACAGCTTACGTTTGGAAGCGGCTTGAGTGGGAATGCCCTAACGCTCATAATGGCTTGATGGATTTGTTCGCGGAATTGGGTCTGTCAGGATTAATAGTCTTTTTCATAAGCTATGTGAGCGCTTGCATACGAGGAGTCATTTGGTTACGGATGACTAGAACACCAGAGGGGGTATGGCCATTAATGTATTTGTCCTTTTTATTGATGTACAACATCACAGAAAGCTCTCTTTTATCAACTAACAGCATCTTTTGGATATTATATGTATCAATAATTTTTTCAATGGCATTTGAGTGTGAACAAGCAAAACTCTACAGATCTGCTGGTTCTTATGTATACGAAGAATGGATTGAGGGAGAAGCATCGAATCAACAAAATTTTGAGTTGAGGTGAGAGGATGTTAATTTCTGTGTGCGTGGCAACTTATCAACGTCCTGAAGGATTAAAACGCTTGCTCGATGGACTCAATCAACTCACTTTTAGTAAGTGTGAAACTCCAAATTTGGAGGTGATTATTGTTGATAATAACTCAACTGGTTCTGCGAGTTCAGTTTACTATGAGAAAGTGAACGATTTCAAATGGTCGCTGAAATACTGCATTGAACCGATTCGTGGTATTTCCTACGCTCGAAATAGGGCGATCGCCTCTGTGAGCAAAGAAGCAAACTTTGTCGCTTTCATAGACGATGACGAGGTTCCCGAACCATCTTGGCTGGATGAGCTTTTATTTGTTCTGCAAAAGTATAATGCAGATGTCGTAACTGGACCTGTTTTACCCCACTTTGTTGACCAAGATGTCCCGGATTGGGTTGTCAAAGGGAAGTTCTTTGAGCCGAACCGTTACCCTACAGGTGCTCTGCGCCATGTTGCGTTTACCAACAATGCCCTTGTCCGCTTTGAGGTTTTGAGCAAAATAGATAAAATTTTTGACGAACGTTTCGCTCTCACTGGTGGAGAAGATTCCCACCTTTTCATGCGCCTCTACCATATGGGGTATAAAATTGTGTGGGCAGACGATGCTTTGGTTCATGAATGGATACCTAAAAATCGCACTAACATAAAATGGGTTTTGCGACGGGGTTATCGCACTTGGAGTACCCACAGCTTTTGTGAAAAAGAGTTTGAGCCTTCAATTCAAGTGCAAACCGTACGTATGGCAAAGGGGAGTGGACTGATTCTTTACGGAATCTTCCTTTTGCTACTATCGATTATTTGGAGCCGTCATATGTTTATCAAAGCTCTGCTACAAATCTGTAGGGGAGCAGGCACTTTTTCAGGTTTACTTGGAAGGCAGTACCAAGAGTACAAAACTATTGACAGTGTTTAATGTTTAATATCTAGCTTTAATCGCTTCAGAATGAAAAGTCCTAGAAATGAGAGATATGAATAACCATTCCCCTGTGACTCTACAAATCAGTTTAGCACCTACTGATTTGCCTCATGCCATTCATATTTTGCCCCATCAGCTTCGGCAGTTGGCAGGACAGGTTGATGAAGTTTTACTGACCTTGGATCTGCATCGTAGCCGGGGACGTTTTTCTGAGGGGTGGAATGAAAGGCTCCCCAAGCTGCGCCAACTCATTGATGAGTATCGTGCCAAATACTCTAACGTATATTTGCAAGAAGTAGATTACTCTCCTGAAGTGATGGCTCAGGTTGGCTCTATGTTTTTTAACACAAAGTCAGTCCCAACTAAAGACTGTCGGGGTGGTCCGTTTTATTCATATTTTTTTGGATTATATGCTGCCAAACATAACTATGTCTTCCATATAGATTCTGATCTGATGTTTGGTGGTGGTTCTTGTACTTGGGTTGCTGAGGCAACTGAGCTGTTAACTCAACGGAGTGACATCTTAATTTGCAGTCCACTACCTGGAGCGCCAACTTCTGATGGTCAATTAAAGTCCCAGACTGCCGAAAGAGAGCCATTAAATTCTTTAGCCTATAGATTTTCCAATTTCAGTTCACGGCTATTTCTCATAGACAAGCAACGTTTTACTTCAAAAATTAAACAGCTATACTTAAAAGCTCCTTCTGGACGCAATCTCCTCAAAGCTTGGATTGAGAAGAATCCACCTTACGAATTGCCGGAAATCCTTTTTACCCAGGCAATGAAAAGACACTCAATGTTGCGTATTGACTTTTTGGGTCAAGAACCTGGACTATGGTCTATTCATCCTCCTTACCGGTCAAAACTGTTCTATGATAAACTTCCCGAAATCATTGAGCAAGTTGAGTCTGGCAATATTCCTGAAGCTCAGCGTGGAGATTACGATGTCAATGACAGTTTAGTAGATTGGACAGAGGTTCGCATAGCTTTACAAGAAAAATACTGGTGGAGGAGATTGAGAAATAAAGTTTTTCAAAATTCGCCCTTCCCTAGGACTGATAAGAAATTTAGCTGAGATACTATGCGCCGCCTAAGGGGGTTGAAATGAAAACATTTGACTTTGCCATTATTACTCCGAGTTATGCTCCAGACTTTGAACGATGCCGGCTATTGTCCTGGAGCATTAATCAGTTTGTATCACCTGCTGTAACCCATTACATCATAGTAGACCGTCGAGATTTACCGCTTTTCCGTCAGCTACAGGGATCGCACACAGAAATTATTACTGTAGAATCCGTACTACCTTGGTGGATTCAACGCATTCCTTTTTTAAAAAATGGCTGGCTGAGTCTCAAAACTCTTCCCGTTCGCAACTGGCTGATCCAGCAAATTGTCAAAATCGCAGTCGCTCAATACATTGATGCAGATGTTTTGGTGTTCGTTGATTCCGATACGGCATTTGTACGCCCTTTCAACCTACAAAGCTTTATCCGTGAAGGTAAAGTCCGGCTTTTTCGAGAACCGGCGTATCATGTGGAAGCACATTTTCGGGGGCATGAAACTGCGAATAAGCTTTTAGGCATATCTGATATAGACTACCCAGCACCAGGTTACATTGGCAATGTGATTACTTGGAGACGTGACAATGTTTTCAAGTTGTATCAGAAACTTGAGAGTACTTCTGGAAGAGGGTGGATTGAAACTTTAGCAAATTCATGGCATCTTTCTGAGTACATACTGTACGGTGTCTTTGTTGACCATTTTTTACAGGAGCAGTCGGGGCATTATTACGATGCACAAAAGATTTCCCATGACTACTGGACTCCCCAACCCATGTCAGATGAGCAGTTACAAAACTTTTTTGCCACAATTCCTCCTGAATATGTAGCTGTCATGATATCGGCTAAAGCAGGCATACCTGCTGAGCGATATCAATCTCTTGTGAAGTCAATAGCTGAAGGTAATGAGCATTTCACCGAAGTCAACAGGTTGAACTGAGAGTAAAGTTTTAACTATGGCTAAAATTTTCTGGCAGTTGAGATGGAATAACCTGTGGTCTCGAGCTTTACGAAGATTTCTCAAATATACAACAGTAGGCTGGGCGGTAGTATTGCTTTACACACTTTTTAGCTGCTCTTTACCGCAGTTCAATCAGCATTTTGACATCTCTACAACTGAAGCTGCTACTACTATTGTCCCCCCTTTATCTACTCGCGGTTCTCGGATTGTTGATGCTAAAGGTCGCGTGGTTCTGTTGCGTGGCGTCAACTGGTTTGGTATAGAACTAAAAGAGCATGTTCCTCATGGATTGTGGGTTAGAGATTACAAAGATATGCTCGCTCAGATGAAAAGTTTGGGCTATAACGTCATCCGCTTGCCATATTCCGTACAAGCACTGCGTTCTCGTAATATGAGTGGTGTTAACTACTACATTGGTGCAAATAAAGATTTACGTGGCAAGACTCCAATAGAGGTTATGGACATAGTTATTCAGGAGGCGCAGCGTCAGGGGTTGTTTATTCTTTTAGACAGTCACCGCCTCATCGACGAGCGCGAATCGGAATTGTGGTATGGTGAGGGCTTTACCGAGAAGGACTGGATAGACACTTGGGTTCTTTTGGCAAAGCGCTATAAAAACCAAAGCAACGTTATCGGAGCGGATCTCAAGAACGAACCTCATGGTCGTGCTACTTGGGGAACAGGTAACTTCGCAACTGACTGGCGGCTTGCTGCAGAACGAGCTGGAAACAAAATTCTCAGTGTGAACCGTAATTGGCTGATAGTGGTGGAGGGAATAGAGAAACCTATGCCAGGGGACAAATTGTCAACCCACTGGTGGGGTGGGAATCTAGAGGGCGTCCGCAGATATCCGGTGCGTCTGAAGGTGCCCAGAAAGCTCGTATACTCTCCTCATGAGTACAGCGGTACTTTTCAGTCGTGGTTTTCAGAACGTACATTTCCCAAAAACTTATATCAACGTTGGGAACTCGGATTTCACTATATTGCGACTCAAGGTATTGCCCCGATTTGGATTGGTGAATTTGGTGGAAATCAAGTAGATACCAAATCTAAAGAGGGGATTTGGCAGCGGGAGTTAGTTGATTACATTGATAAGAAAAAGCTTAGCTTTACCTACTGGTGCTGGAATCCCAACAGTGAAGGTACTGGAGGCATTCTGCTAGATGACTGGAAAAGTATCAATACTGACAAGCAGAAACTTTTGAGTAAGGTGCTGCGTTGACGACTAAGCGAACGGCAGCAACAATAATGAATTGTATTTTTTTTGACAAGTTTTTAGATTAACATCTATTATGTATCCCACATTAGGCTGAAATTTGGCGTTGCTGAATCAAATAATGATGCTAATAAGTGTAAATTGTTTCTCTCGCTGCGTAAAACCCTAACTAACCTCGGATAAGTTTACAAGGGTTCAAATCAGAGTCGTCCTATTTCATACTTCAATTCTGCAACGCTTAAAATTGTATTATGTCTCAAATAACTCGAGAAAATTCCTTCTCCAAAGGTTTATATCTTCGTTCAAATAAAAAACCACGTATTTTAGTGGTATCCATGCGGGGCTTGCACTTAGAAGCCTATCGCTCTGCTGAATATGAATTTGAAGATGCTATTTTTAATTTTGACTATGCTGATATACTCACTCCTGAGTTAGCTTCTGGTGTAGTCAGTACACTCAATAAAAAGCTGACAAACTATACAGCAAGAGCTCTAGGCAAAAGTAAACTTCTCTCTTTAGGTTGCATACCCTCCATTGTAGATAGAGAGTACGATTTATTATTTTTTATCTGCCAACGCTTTTGGGATTTCGCTTGTATCAATTCGATTAAAGGATGGCAAGAAAAATGCCGTAAATCTGTTTTATGGATAGATGAAATCTGGGCAAAAGAGATTGGCGAACATAAAAATAGACTTTATTTTGAACTTGTGAAAGATTTTGATTATATTTTTACAACACAAAGTTCTAGCACTGAGGCTATTGCTAATTGTGTTCAGCGTCCTTGTTATTCTTTACCTTATGCTGTCGATACTATAAAATTTTGCCCTTACTTACAGCCACCTCAACGCTCTATAGATATTTATAGTATTGGTCGCCGTTCACCGATAGTACACAAAGCTTTACTGGAATTGGTGGAACAGAAAGGTTTTTTATATCTGTTTGACTCTCTGAAAGGTTTACAAATGATGGATTATAAGGAGCATCGAACCTTATATAGTAATTTAATTAAGAGAAGTCGTTACTTTATCGCTAATAAGGCAAAATTTGACACTATACATGAAACAGGTGGTCAGGAGGAGTTAGGCTCTCGCTTTTTTGAGGGAGCAGCAGGGGGAGCTGTCATGATTGGGACTCCTCCAGTTTGTGAAGCTTATAAAACTTATTTTAACTGGTCTGATGCAGTGATTGAAATTCCTTATGATGCTGCTAATGTAGGCGATATCATAACTGAACTTGATGCACAACCCGATCGCCTCAATAGAATCCGTAAAGATAATGTGATTAACTCTCTACTACGTCACGACTGGGTATACCGTTGGGAAAAAATTTTAGAGAAAGTCGGACTTGATAGCACACCAGAAATGTTATCTCGAAAGGCTGACTTAGGAAAATTAGCTGACATGGTAAACAGTTAATATTAAAGCTGTAGGATGCGTCACCGAGTATGACGCATCCTACATATTTCAGATGCGTTATACCCGTGACGCATCTTACTTATTTCAGTACCTAGAATCTGTCAGCAATTTGCCAAATCGGGTTGCTGTTCTTGTGTTCCTTGGTTATATATAGGTTGAGTTTTTGTTTCAAAATTAGTACTAAAAAAGGAAGATCATCTACCAAGTATCTTTTCCATAATCTTTTTGGTTCACATACAATTCTAAACAACCACTCTAAGCCAACTTCGCTCATCCATTTTGGAGCTCTTTTCAAATTTCCTGCTTCAAAATCAATGGTGGCACCCAGTGCCATGAATATCTTTATATGCGGTAACAGGCTCTTGTACTTGTATAGCCACTTTTCTTGCTTCGGGGCACCAACTCCTATCACTAAGACAGTGGCACCAGAATTATTAATCATATTCACTATGTTCTGACACTCTTCTTCGTCTTTCTCAAATCCAAAAGGCGGAGAATATGAGGCAACAATAATATTTCTGCCTATTTTCCTATTGATTTCATTTTGAGCTTTACTGGCAACTCCTTTACCTGCGCCCAAAAGAAAGATTTTGATGTCTTCATTACGCCTGTGATAATTATAGAAAGCAGGAAACAAGTCAGAACCTGCAATCTTTTCTTTGATTGGCGTTCCTAAAAATTTAGACGCATAAATCAGTATTTGGCTATCACAAACCTTATAATCGCTAATACTGTACGCCTGCAAAAAATCCGGGTCTTTTTGTAGTTTAATCAGATGGTCAACATTCGGCGTAAATACTACCCCAGATTCCAATTTATCTAAAAATTCTGCCTTCGACCAATTGTCAATTTCCAGGTTCAGAATTTTAACTTTGTTCATGGCTTGCACGCTTTAACTTATATCTAACTTTCGGTTGATTTACAGAACAGTAGACAGGAAAACGAAGAGCATATTGATAGTTCATTACCACCCTGATTTCACTATTTTCATCCTATTAATGTACAGCACCTATTCCGCAGCAAATGAACAGTTTTAAAACTAACTTAAATGGAAATTATAAACTTTTAAAAGATTTGGCATCGCCCTAGAGCACTGCGCACCGCGCGCTCGCTCGTTAAGCGGTTTGGCAAAGCTTTATCGCCTCCGCTGCGCTTTGCGCTATCAAGATATTTTTTGACCACCAGAGAATCAAAATACTTAATCAAACTGAACTTTTATATAGCCGATACAATATTTGAGAGCCAAGTCTCTAAGGGAGGAGTTTGCTCTTGCTCTTGATTTTATACACGTATTAACGGCTTGTTTAAGCGGAATTCTCCAGTGCAATGCCTACAAATTGAATGACTAAGTGATAACTTATCATGGAAATATGAAGAATAATAGTCACTTTACGAATTTTTCATGAAAAGGTATAGGTTATTCAGTACATATACAGTCACTATCAGTCTAAAATTTATTGATATTACAGATTTTGACTTCATTTTGGATACTGCTTAGTCATATATGAAAATTGTGTAAAGCCATCATGAAGAGTTTAATGTGCTTTTTCGCACATTAAACTACGATAAATTTTTCTAGATAATTACCGTATAGGTTATATATGCTGTGCGCTTAAAGACTTTTGCGCACGGCGCTTTTACCAAACTCAGTCGTTAGAGCCAATCGGATAAAGAGCTAAAACACAGTACAGCCAAGCTTTCTACAATACCCAGTCAACTAGATTTTTAGCTTGTGCAAACTAAAGTTGAAGCGTAGAGTTTGCCTTGATTGCTTTAAATTCTTGTTGGCTATGGTCGTAGCAACATAGCATTTATTGCCAGATTCGCCTATCTCCTAGCATATAGATATTTTTGTCATCTGTCAAACTAAGTATATATTTTTTTAATTTATTATTTGAAAATTTTCGTGAGTTTAGTCAAATTGAGGATGTAGGAATTGATTTTTTAATGTTAAATGGTGAATATTGCCAAAAGTAGGCTAAAAGCCAGAGAAAGCGTGATTTATTGAGTGAGGCAATATTTTTTGAGGAGTGAATTATGAATACTATTATTTCTCGCAAGAATGTATTTGTGTTGCTGAGTGTATCAGCTATGGCGGTTCTGGGAAACAGCTTATCTGCTAGTGCGCAAACGGTAGATACCAAAAGCACTCAGCAGTTAACCGAGTCTTCCGGAACTGAAGCGTCTTTTAATCAGGTAAGTGTTGAAGTAGAAAATTTCTACCCACAAGCCTTTACTCCGACTCCGGTAGAATTCACTGTCGCAGAAGATAATTCAGCGCCAGTGTCAAGTATAAACCAGTCGCAACAACTGTCAACTAGCACGCACCAGCAAACTGCCAAGAGTGTGGTAAAGCCTGTTCCTGGGACAACAGCAACTTCATCTGCGGCACTTCTTGCAGATCCCCAAAATGCCCAGAATGATGAAGCCCCAAAACCATCTGCTTCTAAGGTGGCACAATCCGATATCAATATCGATCCAGGCAGAACAACCCGTGGTGGCTCAAGTTATATCGGAATAGCAGGAAATATCGGTCTGGGTGGTGACTCTGCTCTAGGCGACGCTAATTTTATGGTTATCAGTAAAATCGGGTTGACAAATGCTATATCGGTGCGTCCAGCGGCAGTGATCGGAGGCGATCCTGTTATTCTACTTCCGGTCACTTATGACTTTTCATTTAACCAGTTATCAGACCCGTTTGCTGAACCGTTACCTATTGCTCCTTACATTGGAGGTGGCGCAGCTATTAATACAGGTGATGGTACTGAAGCCGCTTTCCTACTAACTGGTGGAATCGATGTGCCTATAACGCCTCAATTTACGGCAACAGCAGCTGTAAATGCGGCATTTTTTGACGATACCGACATCGGTTTGTCGATAGGAGTTGGTTACAACTTTGGCAGTTTGTTTGGTGGCTCGTAAAAGGTTTGGCTCGTAAAAGGACATTAAGTAGAGACGTGTCCAGGCGAGCCAGCGCCCTTTGGAGGGTCTCCCTCGTGCCGGCTCTGGCGTCGCGTCTCTACACTTAACTTTTATTTCGTTGGGCTAACTTTGTCAATCGTCTTGATTTTGCCGTCGTCCCCAACTTCCCACACATCGTAGATGCCGATGACATCACCGTTCTCGTCAACATCTACGTTGCCACTGGCTCCTTGGTAGTTAATATCTTTACCTTCTTTGAGTAACTTTAGTCCCTCACAAACATCAGTCACTTCTGTCCCAGGGGCATTGGCAACTTCACGAATTTTGCTGGCTATGGCAACACCTGTATTTTCTTTGGCGGCTTGTGCTGCTAGCACTAGTAAGGCGCTGGCGTCCCAACCTTGAGGAGCAAATTCTCCTGGTGGAGATCCTCTTTTGGACTGCCAAAGTTTTGTAAGTGCCTCTAATGCTTTGCCGTTGGAACCCGGTACTGTGCCGATAACTCCAGAAACGATATATTTACCGTCATTGGTTTTGCCAACTTGTCCAGGAAACTCATTTGACTTCATGCCATCTGTCAGCATGACTTGTACCCCTTGCAGCAAACCTTGTTGGTAAGCTGCTTTTAAGAGCAAACTACCTGTTTCTACATAAAAAACGCCAAGGACTGCATCAGGCTTACCAGCAAAAGCAGCAGATGCTTCAGTTTCAAATGTGGTTGCTTTCGGATCGTAGCGGATGGGATTGTTTTTATTAACAACGGTTCCCCCCAATTTTTCAAAAGCTTGGACAAATGCTTTTTCAAAACCTACACCATAATCGTTGTTAATGACGACGGTGGAAACTCTTTTATAACCTCTTTTATTAGCGAGTGCGGCTAAAGCTGGTCCCTGATAACTATCAGGTGGAACAGTACGTGCCCAAAAGCCATTATATTTACCTTGTTTCGCCTGTTCGGTAAATACAGGGCTAGTACTACCTGGAGAAACTAACATAACTTTATTTTGGGCAGCAATTGAAACAGCAGCAGTAGTAACGCTGCTGGCAAAAGAGCCAACGACACCAGCAACCCTATCGACAGTTGCGAGTTTGGTCATACCAGCAGCACCGCCTTTGGGATCAGTTTGGTCGTCTACCGCTACAAGAGTCACAGGTTGACCGTTGACGCCGCCGCAAGCGTTAACAGTTTCCACAAGGAAGGGGATTGATGGTATAATCTGCTGTCCGATGGAAGCCAGATCCCCAGTTGCTGGTAGTAGGGAACCAATTTTCAACCCATTGCCACCGCCACTGGTCGCTGTTGTCGTTGAGCCTGCGGGGGTGGCACTCCCTGCATTACCATTACCAGCTGCATTATTTGGGGCAGTGTTGTCACAAGCGGCTGCCAGGAAGCCAACTGCCAGGGTAGCCAAAGCTAGACCCAAAGCAGTATTTATCTTTTGCATATATTGACTTTTACTCCTCTTTTTTTTAGCAGCCTAAAAGTAAAATTCAAATTTGATGATGAATTAAATTCTTTTATGGCTCCAGAAAATAAATAATAACATCCCCCTAGAGGAGTAAAAATGTTTCTCTAATCTACCCCTACAGCGTTATTTTGGTTTTTTCTGCTTTGTTAACGGAGAAGGAGGGATTCGAACCCTCGGTACAGCCTTACGAACTGTACAACGGATTAGCAATCCGCCGCTTTCGACCACTCAGCCACCTCTCCAAGGTCATGGTTAATAATAGTATCAAACTCTAAGTTTGAATGTCAATACCTATGTGTCGCTTGTCATTTGTCATTTGTCATTTATCGGGACAAATGACAAAATGACCACTTCTTTATAGCACTTGTGCCCGCAACCATGCTACTGGCAAAGTGCCTAATTTTTGCAATTTGGGCACGTAGGCACGCTGATTGAACACATCATAATCGTTGCGTTCAATAACTTTAAGAATTCGACTGTAATGCATTAGAGCCGCCCATACAGGCAATCGTGCATCGGCAGACAGGTGACTTATTCCCTTTTCAGCCTTGGCGTAAAACTGGCGCGTGCGTGCTATTTGGAAGCGCATCAGCGCCCGCCAGCGCTCATCCACCACTCCTTTTAACAAGTCTTGCTCAGTGTAGTTAAACCGTGCCAAGTCTTCTTGAGGAATGTAGATCCGCCCCCGTCTTGCATCCTCGCCCACATCCCGGAGGATATTGGTGAGTTGACTGGCAATTCCTAAAGCAATTGCTTCTTCTGTAGGAATGTAGGGCTGTTTGTTCTGGTTCCAGGGAGTAGAGTTTTGGGAGGTCTCTACCCCCATGACTGCTGTTGACATCAAGCCTACAGTGCCAGCGACGCGGTAACAGTAGAGGTATAACTCGTTAAAGGTTTGGTAGCGACTGCGGTATAAATCCATGCGCTGACCGTCAATCATATCCCGAAAGGGCTGGATATCCATCGGGTTTTGGTGGAGGGTATCCACCAATGCAACATCGAAACTGTCTACTGGGCGTCCCGCAAAAATGGATTCCAGTTGCAGCTCCCATATATCCAGAGTTTCTGGTGTGGTCATGGTAGCCACAGGACCATCCACCAGTTCATCTGTACGGCGACACCAAGCATAAATTGCCCAAATATGCTGGCGCTTTGCCTTGCTCATCAGCAGTGTGGCAAGGTAAAAAGTCTTGGCATACTTTGCTGTGAGATGGCGACAAAGTTGATATGACTCGTCTACAGAGACCAACGTTTTCATGCATGGGGGAGAATCAGGCAGTTGCAGCATTCGTTGCAGGCTGAAGGGTTTGCGTTTGCAGGCTTTTTGAATTTGCCACCGGATGTGCTTCAGCGATTGCCCTTTGGGCAGTGGGCTTTGCCCAATCGCGTAGCGCGTTCTACCGCCCAAACGCCTCAAGAGGCGTTTGCCTGGTTCCTTCGGAACTAGGCAGGGGTTGTCCTTCAGAAAACCCCTCGGCAGTATTACGGACGATCGCCTGCGCTGTCAGCTTACCAGAAAGTACGGCACCTTCCATACTCCCTAAGTAACGTTGCATGGTGTAACTCCCTGCCAGGTAGAAGTTAGCAACTGGAGTCACTTGTGAGGGACGGTACTGTTGACGACCAGGCGTTGCTGTGTAAACTGAGCGCGGCGTCTTAACGACATGATATTTTAGCAACTTTGCTGGATTGTCTCCCCCAAAATGGTCGGGAAACAGCTTTTCGAGTTCCGCAAGAGTTGCCTGCAAAATCTCTTGTTCAGATTTGGCAATCCAATCTTTTGCGGGAGCTAGGACTAGTTCCAGCATTGAGCAGTCGGGGTTGGCGTATCCACGGCAAGTGTTGCTCATATCGGCATAAACGCTGAGCAGGGGCGATCGCGAAAATAACAGGTTATCAATATCTGTAAGTTTACGGTCAAACCACAACTGCAAGTTTATCACTGGCACACCCTCTAAACCTTCCAATTTTTGGAAAAATTCTATTTTTTTCCAGGGTGCGGGTAGTAAAACCTTCATTACGTCTACTGACATTGCCGAGACGTACAAATCCGCAGTTTCTATATAATCTTCGCCATTTAAACCTCTAATCACAAAATGCTTCACCGTGCCATCCTCATTCAGCACGATTTCTTTCAGGGGCGCATTCAACTTCACTTCACCACCGCGTTCGGTAATGTAATCCACTATCGGCTGGCATAGCCGTTCTGTCGGGGAACCGTCCAGAAAAGCCATTTTCGAGCCGTTCTTCTCTTGAAGAAAGCGATTTAGAGCCGTCAGAAGGATTGTTGCCGAAATTTTATCAGGATCTATGAAATTCAGCGCCTTGGACATGGCGATAAAAACTTCTTTTTCTACTCGTGGAGGAATGTTTTGCTTTTTCATCCATTCGGACCAAGAGTACTTGTCCATCTTTTCTACGTACCTTTGCCCCAGAATCATCGCTGGTATCAAGCCGATACCAAAGCGAATCTTCTCTGGCCATGTGAGCATATCGTTATTCCGTAGAATAGCTGCTATACCATTCCAAGGCGCTGGCAAATTTGGAAAATCAAAGCGACTATAAGTCCCTGGATTATTGGGCTGGTTGAAGATCAGCGAGTGTTCTTTCCACTGCAATCTGTCTTCAATGCCCAGTTCCTTCACCAGCTGCAACATGTTGGGGTATGCCCCAAAGAAGATGTGCAAACCAGTTTCATACCAGTCGCCGTCTTTGTCTTTCCACGCTGCTACCAAACCCCCCAGGACGTCTCGGCTTTCTAAGACAATAGGAGTGTGACCTGCATCGGTGAGATATTTGGCACAAGAAAGCCCTGCTAAACCCGCTCCGGCGATCGCTACTCGCATTTAACCTTACTGCTCTTCAAGATTTCTTAATCGTTTTATCGTTTTCATTATACTTTGCAATCCGTTACATTTAGCATATTCCTAAGCGATCGCTTTTTCAGGAGTGCATGCTTTGGATTTTAGAATTAAGTTGAACTCAGACAAAACACTCAACAGACACCGGAGGTTGATTTGAGTCGTCGGCAGAGCAATAAGTATAAATTCTCTCCTTGCAATCACCCTTTCTTGTGTTTTTTGTTTGAGTCAGTTGCTAAAAGGCGAGAAGCCCAAAGGGCAGTGCCCAGAGCGCGATCGCATTTTGTCCTTTGTTTGATGAAGAAGCTGTAGGGCGGAGCCGGCGGTGTTCCGACTTTCTTACACCCGTTGTCTCGCCATCTGGCAAAAAATTTAAGAGTGTATGAGCTTTGCATCTTGCTGTTTGTCAGTAAAAGCATCAGCCAACAAAGCTACTTAAAAAAATTCTATTTCTTGAACTGCTTAATTAAAGATCATGTTTGATACAGATACACTTACAGCATTCCTGCTATAAAGGTCAGTAACTAATTCTTATACCAGAACCCTGTGTCTCAATATTTTTAAAGTCATCCTGAAACCTTTAGAGGAAATATGTAAGAGAAGTTAAGGAAGCGCGAATACACTTGGTGGAAATTATATCATTTATAGTATTAGACTTGATATTATATCAAAACATGGAACTCACAAATCTTTCTTAATCTTTTGTAACAAAAAACAACGTTATTTGTATTCCGGAAATTCTCCTGTTATATAATATTGTAAAAAAATATATTAAAGAGGATATTAAAGCTGTGCGTGATGATTTACAAGGATTAGAGATTAGTCAAAAAGAACTGCAAAAATTGACTAATTTACCTGTTAACGATGAACTTATAATTCTTACTGACCCTATTAAAAGATTGCTGATTCGATTTATAAAACAAGCCAAAGGGCCGGAGGGGGCAACCGCTGTATTTATTGGAGTTGCTATAGTAGTTTTTAGTTATATTACGTTTGATCTGATTATCAAACTATTTGCCAACTGGATAACTATCCCTTCCTGGATAGTATTAATAATCTGTAGTTTATCTATCGGAACTAGTACACAAGTTTTATTATATTTTTTATGGAAACAAAGAATTAGCACTGTCAAAAAAAATATTACACATTCGCTGAAAATTCTCCTAAATGATGTTGATAGGTATAATGCCGTTATCAAAGCAATAGATATCAATGACCAAATAGAAGCGGCAGGTAATCCTGGAGTGAGTTTAAAGGAAAGAAAGAAAGTGCTAGAAGCACTCAAACTGACAAGAAATGATTTAGTTCGGGCATTAAAAACCGAAAGAATTTTAAGAGAGAATAAGAAGTTTATTGTGAGTAGAGCAGAATTGTTTATTAATAATTTAGCAACCTTAACAGCAATGCAAGTGAGCGAACAGGCTACTGAACACGGGCGGTTGCTAAATGAAGCATTGCAAATTGCATTGGACGTGCAACAAGAAATGAGAAGTTTACAGAGTCAGGGCTAGAAGCAATATAGCAGGTTTCAGCTACAAATTGCTGGGTATTGTTTTAAACTTATCCAGTGAACCTAGTGAATAATCTTCTAACTTGAAATCAGCAAATGGTTTTTTCTCTAACCTATCCCTGAGCGCTTCATCCAGAATGACGCCTTCTGATTGTTTCCTCACGCCAATAATAATAATGCTTCTTTGGTATGCTGTTAAATCCTGATTTACCTGACAGTCACTCCGCCGAAATTGACCTAGATTCAATAAGCGATATCCTTTGACGCTGGGAGTATTGCTAAATATTTTTTTCCCTAAAAGTTGTATTTGCTTAGAACGCTCAAAAGCCCTACGTTCTTCGGCTTCCACAGCACCCTCACAAGAAGCTGTTCCCACAGAGATAATCTCGGTTGGCTTTTCCATTATCCTGTGTATCCCTTCTTGTTCCAGATTTGACCTTAAGGCATCAATATTAATAATTTGGTCGTTATATTTGACTTGAAAATCGCTGCCCAAAAGCCATTTATATTCTACCGAAAGAACAGCTATGTTAAATTGAGCTATCCTGCCTTGACTGTCTCTTCCTTCCTCATAGGGAAAGTAATCTATCTTACCTTTTCTTTGGGGAGCTTGCCCATAATTTGGAATGGAAGCAAATTGTGGTGTTCTCGTCGCTAAAGCTACGACACCAAGAAATCCTAAAACCACCAGCAGCGCCGCAAACAGGGAAAGTAAAGGCACTTTTTCTGGCTGTTTTTGTTGTGGCGCTAATCCAGGTTGTGGCGGTAAAGTTGTAGTATTTGGCGGTGGCAATTGTTGTGTATTTAAACTTCCCACAACATTTACAGTTGCAACGGTACTTCCACGCAGTTGCTGTTCAATCTCTGCTAGGCGTCGCAAAATTTCTTGGGCGTTGGCGGGGCGCTGACTCACTTCCCGCGCCATCAGCCAATCAATAAAATTTAACAGTAACGGTGAGACGTAAGTGGCATGATTGCGCCAGTCCAACATATTGTGGTAAGCATCGTATAAATCCAAGGGATGGTGTCCCGTCAGCAAAAATACAAAGGTGCGTCCCAAGGCAAAAAAATCTGATTGCCCTACAGCTAGACCATTCATTTGTTCTGGGGCAGTGTAGCCAGATGACATAATTGCCGTGATACCGCGTGCACCACTGCTCACTTTGGCTAAGTACGTTCTTGTGACTTCCCTTGCGGTGCCAAAATCAATTAACACCAACTGCCCATCAGCTCTAATCATAATGTTAGATGGCTTGATATCTCGGTGCAGGTACTGCTTACCATGCACGAGACGCAAAATCTCTGCCAGTTGTTTCAACCAGGCGATGGCTTGGTCTTGGGAAATGGGTCTATTCTGCTGCTGCTTTAGCCACGCCTCTAAGTTAGGACCCTCAATTTTCTCCATTGCAATGCAATGCAACACCAAACCCATTCTGGTCTGATACTGGAAGTAACTATCCTCATTGGGAATACCAGGATGATCCAACTGTCCCAATACAGCAGCCTCTTTTTGAAAGAGTTCTACTGCTTTCGCGTCGCTTGATAGTTCTTCTTTAAGAACCTTGACGATTTTGGGTGTGTCCTGTTCATAAGCCTCATAGACTTTGCCAAAGCCAGTTTTATCACTGAGAAGGCGCATCACACGATAGCGCCCAAGTAATTCCAGCTGGGAACCACAACTTTGACAAAAACGGTTTTCATCATTATCTGGGTGGTTTGGTTGCCGGCAGGTAGGGTTTATGCACAAGCTCATGACTGGCAATGAATATGGTAGTGAGCGCAAATTATCTATCTAATGATAGTTGCAAAGATACTAAAGTTGCATAATTCTCCTTCCCCGGCTCTGCCAAAGAATGACAGGCGGGAGGTGCCTGCAATGGACGTAAAATGAGAGGCGGAGCCTCTGTGAAAGCATTCCCAGGTGGAACCTGGGAACGAGAGGAAACGCTCTCCCCATCACCCCATCACCCTCTATGCTCCTGCAAAAAAGTTTTTACAGTTTGGTTAAAAGCTTCCGGCTGCGTTAAAAATGCCCAATGATTGCCGGGAACTTGACAAATTCGTAAATTTTTCAGATAGGTTTTGTAAGGCTGGAGTTGCCAATCTTTGCGATTAAGTCCTTTTTCTGGCTGTACGAAGAGGGTAGGGATTTGAATGGGGATTGTAAAACCGGGAACTTGCATCACTTCCTCAAAAATTCCGTCACGGGCTGCGATGGTAAATTTACTACCCCAACTTCCATCGGGTTTTTGTTCAATACCTGCTTGAAAGACTTGTTGTTGTAAGCCACTCCATCCTTGGAATTGGTTTAACTGACGCGCTTGCTGTTCTGCTTCTTCGTAACTAGCAAATGGTCCCATGCCTTTAAGAAAAGACAAAAATTGGTATAAAAAAGGAAATGTTACCTTTAGGAAGCTCGGTATTTTCCAAATAAAAATGGGATCGATTAGAACCATACTGCGTAAACGCTGTGGATGAAGCCTTGCCCAAATAACAGCTAGTTTACCTGTCCAAGAGTGAGCCACAATATGAGCAGACGACCATCCCAGGCTATCCATCAGTGCTTCTAAGTCGGCGATCGCACTCTCAAAACTATAATCCCTCTCAGGCTTACTACTCTCACCATGACCGCGCATATCTGGTGCAATTATATGATAATCTGACGCTAGGTCATCTCCTAAGCTAGACCAAACCAAGGCGTGGTCGGCTAAACCGTGTAACAGTAGTAAAGGCTCTTGACCTTGGTTCCACTCTAAATAAGAAAGTTGGATATCAGGCTTCGATAAGGTTTGACGTACAGGCATCATAGCAGATTCACTTGATGAGATAAGTCGTCTCGTTTAAATGGTAATGCGAAGCAATGGGACGATTTGAATAGTTTCCCACATGAGAGCGTTTGTTTCCGGCGGGTACTTTCTATGCCAGGATATTCGTATCGTCATTCATACTGGTGATCGCTGGCAGTGACTGTCAATGTATATGGTGTTAAATCATGTGCGCTTAATTGCCCATAATCTCGTAACAGCAGTAAACACCCTTCTTTATGGGCATGATGCCAGATATGTCAAAAGCCAGGGCAATGACTATCTTAAGTTACACACAGATGAGCAATTAACTCTATTTTGATTCTGATACCCCGTCCGCTTACGGCGGGGTAGTTCATTTTAAAGTAATAAAAAAAAGCAGCATCTATCAAAAAAAAAGACAATATTTATTGAAACCAAAAATGAAATGATACTTTCTGGTGTTGTGACTAAATGAAAACGCTTAATTACCCAGTCACACAGGTGACCCAGATTAAAGAGGCAACAGGCAACAGGCAACAGGCAACAGGGTCTTTGAAACGGGGATTTAAACCCCGCTTCAAACAGAGCTGCTTGTCAGCCGGGGTCTCTAACTCCCATTTGAAAAGCGGAACGCTCAACTGTTCCCCGTTAAGCGTTCCCTATTCCCTTCTTTGATGAAATCATTATCTAGACGGCAATTACTGCAAGTCGGAGCGCTCGCGGGTGGTTCTTTGCTGCTACCGCTCGCACTTCAATACCGCAGTTCTGCTCAAAATGCTCGCAGTCCGCAGAAAGATTATCAACAGATGGGTGTAGACCATATTGTTCGCGAACACTTTTCATTAACTTGATCTTTGAATTATTCGGTTCTGATACTTCCTCCACCCCTCAATAATCGCTATCAAAATGTTAACGAGCGGATTATCAACCGCTTCTTTAAATGCTTCCTTGGCGACCGAGAAGGGGGAGATGGAAGTATGCACCTTAGGGTATCCATCAACAGCGGTCAGTTGGTAATGGGGAGGGATGGAAGGAGTACTATAAATCAAAAATTAAAACAGCTAAAACGCCTCCACAAATTACGCACTAGAGGCGTTTTCAAGCTATCTAATTCACCTTTGTGGAGCTACTTCTAACTCATTTAAAATGTTTTTTTCCATTTCTTCACGAATCTTTGTAAAGCCAGAATTGGGATAAGGTAAACCTTTTTTAGTTTCTGATTCAATTACTCTGTAGTATGAATTTTGCCTTACTTCCGGCGTTTGAAACGCACTCAATGTTGCTGGAATTAGGTATCGAGGAATAGCTTGATTCCCAGCATCTTGACTCATTAAAATCCATTCGTGAGTTTGAGGTGCATTCATATATGCTACAAACTTTGCGGCAGCTTCTTGACAGGCTTTGTTGCAATCATTACGTAAAACAAAAGCGTCAACAAATAAGATGGGATTTTTTCTTTGTCCCAGTGGGATGGAACTTATTTTTACATCTTTAGTGTTAACTCCCTCTTTCAATATAAAATTTAGCCTTTCCGAATATCCAAAAAATGTATCTACTTTACCATCAGCAAAATTTTTGGCACTCAAATTAGCATCATTATAAGTTCCATCTAAGCATGGATTTTTTCCGTTGGTTACACATTCTTTAGAGAATTTATTAAATGACTGCATGACAACTTTATCAGGATTGGACGTCGATATAGCCGAGGCAATTTCATCTAAACCATATGTATCAGCCCATGCGTCTAGATAAAGCGTAGGTAAATCCCAACCTGTCAAATTTCCTGCTACATTTGGTGTCTTTGGATTTACTTGATCGAGAGCGGGAAGAAGCTCAGTAATTGATTTTGCTTTTACAACTGACTTGTCGCGAGAAAAGATAAAGTTACCACAAAGCCAATGTGGAATACCATATACTTGATTATTGAGAGTTACACCTCTTTTACCTGCTGGATGCCAATCAGATTGGGTTGATGGAGCATTCCACGCTTGAATTAGATTTAATTCTACAAGGTCACCCAATAGCAAAGTGTCTATTTCTACAAGATGGTAGCCATTATTCGATGGAGATTCAGTTAGCCATGTCTTTAAAGTATCTAGCTCATAAAAACCATCGTCCTTAATAGGTTTTAGAACCAAATCAATGTCAGGGTTTTTCCCCTCGAATTCTGTCTCAATTCTTTGAAGCAGTTCTCTGTATTTATCGTTAGCCGCATCAGGAATATATGGGTATAATGCAACACGTAAAATATTTTTGCTAAGACTTTTTTGCGCTTTTCCATTATTTGGAAATGAAGCAATACTTAAACATGAAAGTAATATGGTCGAGAAAAGGCTTAAAGTTAACCAAGTACTCTTTTGGAAAAATTTCATTTTTAACCTCTAATCTATACTAAACAAATTAGATAAATATCATGATTCATAGCCTGTTTTCAACATGTATCCAAATTTCTTTATGAAGATGCAAACTTTTTAATATAACTTTTCACAAGAACTAAAATGATTGAATCAATAACCATAGACCTGCATCAGAGTGATTACCAGTCAAATAGTGGTAGTCAGTAGTGATTGGATGTAGTAGTAAGTGAGTGTATTCTAATTATGTTTGTCAAGAATATACCTCGTTGAGACGCATTTAGTTTTATATAAATGCAAGTAAAAGTAACTTATGCAGTTTTAAGAAACCCCATCACTTCATTTTCCCAGTACCCCTACTCCCGAGTACCCCTACTCCCGAGTACCCCCTCCACCGTCCGCTACATTTTTCCAAGACTTAACCGGACAACCTTGGCATGCATAGGCGGGTTTATTTGTCAACAAGTACGATTAATTGAGAATCACCGCCTTTTTTGCCCCCACCACAGATATCTGTGAGTGCTTCAAGAGTACTCGTGGGGGAAGGAAGTCCTGTTTTGTCATGGTTTCACCCAACCCATAGCTCACCTTGGCATGCATAGGCGGGTTAACTTGGAAATTCGCAACACTAATTGAGAAAAAACCGCCTATGCATCCCTCTCCTAAAGTTCTGTACGGCGCTTCATGAGTACTCGGCAGAGTTGGTTGTCCGGTTTTGTCATGGTTTCACCCAACTGACATCACGCCCTCAGCATTCTGGGGTGTCGGTATCTTGAGTACGGCGATCGCTGCAATCAAGGGCGATTTTACATTATAAAAATAATATGAGAATTCGTAAAAAACGTAACGCTCTGCGCCAATCTCTTGCAGTATTCCGGTACAGTGGACGGGCTGTAAGCTTGGTGTGGACTACTAGCCACTTTCTAACCATTATCCTTGCCACTTTAACTTTAGTGGCAGGTCTTTTACCAGCTGCTGTAGCTTACCTTGGTAAGTTAATTGTCGATGCTGTTGTTGCTGCTTCTCAAATTAATGCATATAACAACGATTTTGTCAATAGTTATCGCCCTTTGATGTATGTGGGATTCGAGGCGATCGCCGTAGCCGCTCTTGCAGGTAGTCAGCGAGGACTTTCTGTTTGCCAGTCCTTATTACGGATGCTACTTGGTCAACGAGTAAATGTTCTCATCCTAGAAAAGGCGCTGACACTTGATCTCACCCAATTTGAGGACTCGGAATTCTACGACAAATTGACAAATGCACGGCGAGAAGCATCGATTCGTCCCCTGTCTCTAGTAACCCGCACCTTTGGCTTAGTGCAAAGCGCCTTATCACTTGTGACTTACGGCGTTTTGCTGGTGAAATTCTCCATTTGGGCAGTGCTGATGCTGATCATAGCAGCTATGCCCGCATTCTTTGCCGAAACGAAATTTGCGGGAGAAGCCTTTCGCCTCTTTAGCTGGCGTGCGCCGGAAAGCCGTCAGCAGCATTACTTGGAAACCTTGCTTGCTAGAGAAGACTTTGCCAAGGAAGTGAAACTCTACCAATTAGGGGAAATGCTGCTAGGACGTTACCACAACGTCTTTAATAGACTCTACGGTGAAGACCGCGAGTTGACACTGCGGCGGGGACTGTCGGGTTATTTGCTGAGTTTGTTGAGTACCGTAGCCTTTTACCTGGCATACGCTTGGATTGTGCTGGAGACGGTAGCGGGTAGAATTTCCCTAGGGGACATGACGATGTATCTTACCGTGTTCCGCCAAGGACAATCTACATTTTCCGGTGCCTTGACTTCCATCGGTGGAATGTACGAGGATAACCTATATCTTTCCAACCTCTACGAGTTCTTAGAAGAGGAAGTGCCAAAACCAAAAGGTAAAGCGACCAAAGGTTTAAAACCCAAAGACGGAATTCGTTTTGAAAACGTATCATTCACTTATCCAGGAAGTTCGCAACCTGCATTGAAAAACATTTCGCTACACCTAAAACCGGGAGAGAAATTAGCCATTGTGGGTGAAAATGGTTCTGGTAAAACTACGCTTATTAAGCTTTTGACTCGACTTTACACCCCAGACACCGGACGTATTCTACTAGATGGTTTAGACTTGCAACAATGGGATGTAGATGTGCTGCGGCAACGCATCGGCGTGATTTTCCAGAACTTTGTCCGCTACCAGTTCACCGTTGGTGAGAATATCGGCGTGGGAGATGTGGAACGCATGGAAGACAAAGCCCGATGGCAAACTGCGGCTGAAAAAGGCATGGCGCTTCCTTTTATTGAACATTTGCCTGAAAACTTTCAAACTCAGCTTGGTAAATGGTTCAAGGGGGGACAGGAACTTTCTGGAGGTCAGTGGCAGAAAATTGCTCTTGCCCGTGCTTTTATGCGAACGAATGCAGATATTCTGGTTTTAGATGAACCAACATCAGCAATGGACGCCCAAGCAGAGTTTGACATTTTCAATCATTTTCGCGCCCTGACCAAAAATCAGATGGTCTTCTTAATATCTCACCGCTTTTCTACAGTGCGGATGGCTGACAAAATTGTCGTTATCGAAGCTGGGGAAGTTGTGGAACAGGGAACTCATCAGGACTTGTTGCAAGCAGGAGGGCGTTATGCAACTCTGTTTTCGTTGCAAGCAGCGGGATATCAGTAGTGTAGGGGAAGATGGGGTGATGTTTCAAGTAGGGGCACAGCATTGCTGTGCCCCTACAAACGACCTGTAGTTATATTGAGTGTTGACTAAAATTTGGGACTATCTGCTATGAAATGGATATTTGACCCACCAATTCCTGTGAAAATCCAAAAAATGAAGGAACGGGTACGGTGGCGACATCCGAGTGTTGTCCAACGTAGGATTGACCAAACCAGCATGGTTATACATGATGACAACTCGGATAATCCAGAATTCTCGTTTATAGTTATAGGTGATAGTGGCACCACGGAACATCACGGACATCACCCCCAACGGCGAATTGCTGAATTGATGCTTGGTCACCGTGAGGAGTGCCGTTTTGTGCTTCACACGGGCGATGTGATTTATGTGGTAGGTTCTCATGAGTATTACCCAACCAACTTTATTGAACCTTACCGCGAGTTTCTTGTCGGTGGCGAAAACCCCAAACGCATTTCCTATGATGGCATGGTGTTTAACCTGCCAATTCTACCAGTCCTTGGTAATCATGATTACTATGATGTGCCGTTGATGTATCGGTTGCTTGCCGGAAGCACACTATTACTGCGTCGTTTCTTCCGCTACAAAGATATAGAAATTGGCTGGCATGGATCTTACCAAGGCGACGCCTATGCACGGGCATTTCTTGATTATATAACGGCGCTCGCCCCTGATGAATTAGAACATCACCTAGACAACAATTACACCGCCAAAACTGACACAGGGCGGTGTTTGCGTTATGAACCCGGACGTTTCACCCGTTTACCCAACCGCTACTACACTTTCCGTTACGGCGGAATTGACTTTTTCGCCCTCGACTCGAATACTTTTAACGCACCATTACCACTTCCAGCCACGAAAGAAGGAGAAGCCGAACGCCGTGAATTGGTTCATCGTCAGCATGAGATAGAACAAGAGGAGATGCAAATTCTCGAAGCTTGCTCTCACCTCAACCCGGATGTTCCCGAACAAGCCGAACAACTTGATGCCCTCAAAGCTAAGTTATACCAAATCGACGAGATAAAAATCGACATTGAAAAACAATTAGAATCCCATAAAGGGTCATCTGTAGATTTTGAACAACTTAACTGGCTCAAACAAAGACTCATTCAATCTTGGAATAGTGAAGAAGTACGCGGACGTATTCTTTATTTTCATCATCCTCCTTACGTCACAGAAAAAACTAAATGGCGTCAAGCGCAAACCTTAGCAGTTCGTCGCCGTTTACGTTGGGTTTTTGATGAAGTCGCAGACACTCTTGGTTCCTTAACTAAAGGGCGTCCGATAGTCGATTTGATTTTAAATGGTCACGCACACTGTCTAGAACATCTCCGGACTGTGGACACTGGACACGCTGACTCTTTCATCAACTGCATTATCTCTGGTGGTAGCGGTCATTACCCCCGGCGTCAGCGAAAGGAGGGGTCAGAATTGATGGAGACTTTTGAGGACAGTAGAGACAATCATACCCGTAAAGTTGCGGAGTCACTGTTATTTGTTGGTCGCAATGGTTACGATGAGCAAAAGCGACTACCGTATTCATTTGTACGAATTGATGTCAAAGATGGTAATCCACCCAAGTTTATTGTTAGACCGTATGTAGCTGAACGCTTTCAGGGAGAGTGGAGCGATCGCCAACTTGAACCGTTTGTCATTTGAATGTTGAGGTATAACCTAGATCCCACACCGTTGTCGTATCATATTGCAAAAGCTGAGGGCAACCAAAGGGCGATGGCATAGATTATCCCGTAGGGGCGATCGCACTACTTAGATCGGCATTTGTGGTCCAGATGTGTCTTCATTTTGTCTGTAACAATGCGTTTAATAATTACCCCCGCCTTTGGCGTCCCCCCAAGGCATCGGGGGGACTACAGGGGGGTCGAATTAAGCTCAACTTCATAGAGAATTGGTATGAGTTCCATCTGTGTCCATCTGTGTCCATCTGTGGTTCATTATTCTTTTTTTTGGAATGAATGCAAGAAGTCTATTCTTCGTATATCATTTTTTTAGTCATGCCACCGTCAATTACAAAATTCTGCCCAGTAATAAATTCTGCGGCATGAGAAATTAAATACTCAATCATAAAAGCGACATCCTCGGGTTTCCCAACTCGACCTACTGGATGCTGAAGATGGTCAATTTCTGTTAATTCTGCCTCCTTTCTTAAGGAAGACTTACGCCATTTACTAACATCAATCCATCCCGGACTAATACAATTGACTCGAATGTCTGGTCCAAGACTAATAGCTAAAGCATGGGTAAGAGCAACAATCCCTCCTTTTGAAGCGGCGTAGGCTTCTGTATTTTTCTCTGATTGAAACGCACGAGTTGAGGCAATGTTAATAATCGTTCCCTTCGATTGACGTAAGTAGGGAATGGCATACTTAGACAACAAAAAACAGCCTGTTAAATTAATTTGTATAACTTTTTGCCAATCTTCTAATGATAAATCTTCAACAGGAGCATTGTTTGGGTTAGAAATACCAGCATTGTTAATCAATCCATCAATGCGTTGAAATTTCTCAATCGTGGTTTCAATACACTGCTGTGCAGAGTTTTGGATGGAAACATTTGTTTCAATAAATAACAAAGATTCTTCAAACCGATGAAATTCTTGCAGGCATTCTTTTCCTGCTTCACTATCAATATCTGCTATCACAACTCGACTACCACAAGAAAGTAAATGCTGGCTAATACATTTGCCAATACCTTGTGCGCCACCCGTGACTATTATAGTTTTGTCCATAAATATATAGCGCTTCTCGTTTGAATGAAGTAATTATTTATCTCTGTCCATCTGTGGTTCTCCTAACTTGATGTATTGCACTCAACCCCCGAACCGCTATAATTTTGGTTCTTTCAACGTCCGATGTCGATTCCTGTTTTTTGCTGAGGATTGCACCCAACCATAACAGTGTTAACCTCGTTACCCAAGCAAAACTTGACAACTTACCGCGCTACCTTGTTAAGAAACTTCCAACTAAAAAAATCTCCAATTTGTAGTGATGCACCGAAATAATGGTGGGTTACGGCGCACTTTAGTTACCATGTAAAACTTCAGCTGTCATGCGCCTAACCCACCCTACATAATGGATAATTTATTTTTTGGTACTCCCTAAGCGCATCTCTGTTTTGTCTGTCTCCCGATCTTAAGTCATCAACTTGTAGCTGAGATAACATTCCACGAGTTTGTAACTTATGGAGGACTAACAAGCCTACAAGGACTTATTAAAATCAGTCTAATGCTAAATGGAACCATTTATGCGTATTCATCATCTCAATTGCGGCTGTATGTGTCCGATTGGTGGACCGCTCTTCGATGGCTTTAGTCGCGGTCCAACAGCTCGCCTTGTCTGCCACTGCTTGCTCATTGAGACGAATCAGGGACTCGTTCTCATCGATACCGGCTTTGGTCAGCGCGATATCAAGGCACCCGACTCGCGCCTCAGCCCGTTCTTCATTTATTTGAATGGCATCCAGTTTGAACAAAAATACACGGCGATCGCTCAGATCGAACAGCTCGGCTTTTCTGCGCGTGACGTGCGCCATATCGTGCTGACGCACCTCGATTTCGATCATGCCGGTGGTTTAGAGGATTTTCCCGAGGCGACTGTACACGTAATGCTGTCTGAGATTGAGGCTGCGAAGGATCGGCAGGGCTTTATCGGATCGCGGCGCTATCGTCCAGGACAGTGGGACGAGGTCAAAAACTGGAAGTACTATTCGGCTGGAGGCGAACCTTGGTTCGGCTTTGAGGCTGTACGCGATCTCGAAGGACTACCACCAGAGATTCTCCTCATCCCGCTCGCAGGTCACACGCGGGGTCATGCCGGCATCGCCATCGAAACGCCGGAGGGTTGGCTCTTACATGCAGGCGACGCCTACTTTTACCGACACGAGATGGGGTCTACCAAACCGCGCTGCACACCCGGTCTGCGTGCCTACCAATGGATGATGGAAGTGGATCGCAAGGCTCGACTGTACAATCAAGAGCGGCTACGCGGGTTATCGCTTGACCGCAGTAAGGGCGTACGCCTCTTCTGTAGTCATGATGCGATCGAGTTCAAAGCGTTCACCGACCAGTAAGCGCGGGATGTGGTCAAAACCTGTTGATGAAGGAATGGACAAGGTAGACTTGGGGGTTTGGGAGGATTAAGTCTTATTTGTGTCGCTCTGTATACGCTGGGTTAAACCGACCCCGGCGTCTACATCTGTGGTTTCATGTAAGAGAAATAATTCTTGCAAAAGCTTTCATGAAACCTAAACCAAAATATCATTTTTTCCCTTTCACCGTAATTATCCTACTGATACTATGCTGCTACTTGCTGGTTGACCCAATGAGTACGGCGATCGCCTCTTCCCCATCTGCTACTGTTTACCAACAGCGGCTGATCCACAGCCCAGATGGTATTGGTAAATTTTACATGGGTCGAGAGATAGCCAAAGTCATGGGGCATACAGGAGCTCTTTGGCTGGAACGACCAAGCCGAGAGGCTGAAGAACAGCCAAGTAAGGTGGTGAACGCCCTTAACCTCAAACCTAACGATGTTGTGGCAGATATTGGTGCTGGGACAGGCTACATGAGCTTTCGCATTGCTCCCCTCCTCACAAAAGGAAAAGTGTTGGCTGTGGATATTCAGCCAGAAATGTTGGATATTATTGAGTTTTTGAAAAAAGAAAACAATATCACCAACGTTGAGCCTATTTTGGCAACCTTGACAAACCCCAATCTACCACCCGAAAGCGTTAACCTAGCTTTGATGGTGGATGCTTATCACGAATTTGAGAACCCACGAGAGGTGATGCAAGGGATTTTTCGGGCACTCAAACCAGGTGGTAAAGTAGCGCTGGTTGAGTACCGGGGTGAAAATCCCTTTATTATGATTAAACGATTGCACAAGATGAGTCAAAGACAAGCACAAAAAGAAATGCAAGCGGTTGGTTTAGTTTGGCGTGAAACCAAAAACTTGTTACCACAGCAGCATTTGATGGTTTTTGAGAAACCTCAGGCACAATAGCATAAAATTCACCTATTGCAACCGCAGCTTATACCTCATACGGATATTACAGACTATTATCTGCGTTTAATGCTTTGTGCATCTGCAGTTAAAATCCGTTTTCATAGTTAAGAATTAGGTGGAATAAGGCTAGCAGTTTTGGTGTCACTATCCCAAACTATCCAGCCGAATTGATTATCTAAATCAGTCGCATTATTTGTGACTTTAAAATTAATCTTTTCACCGTTTCTAGTTTCAACAGCGAAGTCGGCATTTTGAGCATATATCACCTTAAAACCTCTGTCTCGCAGGCAATACATCGCCCAAGCTTTTAATGATTGCTTGTATGGTTCGTGTGGAATTGGTGGCTTTTTAATCGCCTCTTCGATCACTTGAAATGTTTTTAGATCAGCCATTGGTTATCTTACCCTCCTTCCCCTACCTTATGGATCACAACGAATTTCAATCATAAAGCCATCGGGGTCGTAGAAGTACACACCTCTACCAGTGGGACGGGTGACTGGTCCGTGGGCGATCGCTATTTGATTTTCTCTTATAACTTCGACGGCTTGCTCAAACAACTCAGGAGCAATGTCAAACGCCAAGTGATATGCTCTGGTAAAAGTACGTTCTGGGTTTGGGTCTGGCGGTGGTAAGTCTGGTTCCCAAAATAAATCGAGAATTGTGCCATCTGGGGTGACAAAGTTAGCAACTTTCCCCTGTGCTACTAAGTCCACAAGGGTTGCGGGAACTTCATCACCAGTAAGTTCGTGCAAACCTAGAATAGTACTGTAGAAGTGCCGAGAGGCTTGCATATCGTGGACGTTGAGGGCTATGTGATGCACTCGTCGCAGGTCGCCCAGACTCAGGGCACTTTTTAGGGATTGGGTACTTGGTAGCATGGCGGAACTCAATTGACTGACTGAGGTAGAAGCTACACTTAATGATATAAAAAGCTGGCTCTATTAACTAGCTACTATACCTATGTGGTTACTCAAGTTTATCAATATTCTGCTTGTCATTGAAATTGCGGACTCTAGCCTTCTGTATGACCAGCAAGTGAAATTACCCCTGTACTCTAGAGGGGTAATTTATAATTATTAGATATTCAATGTAAGAGAAAATCAACAAGAAGCTAATAGCACGCTTTCTCAAGAGTTCTATGCAAATTTATTTATATATTAAAGCTAATTATTTATAAAATTTAAACAATAGCTTTTTTGCCTATCTACTACTTATTTTACTTATTTTTTAACCTTTTTCCTTATGTTTTATACTAAGAGAAAGGGATAAAAGCAATACTTTATTTTAATTTATACCAACAGTAAAGTACCAAGTAGAACTGCAAAAATACAATCAAAAAAACTTATTATTACGTTAAGTTAGGTATATGAAAAAATCAAATAGGCAGGGGAAATACGCATAATTATCTACGCCTTTGAATTATAACTTGAGACAGACTCTGCCATTTAATATGTATATCCTTAGAGCGGTTAACTTATTATTTTTAATCGTTAAATTGGCGAGTGAAAACAATTTATATCAAATAAGCGTCAAACCTTTTTGATTTAAGGAGACGATTGGCATGGTTGAGAGCAGGCAGGGTTCAGATAGGCAGAGTGTAAACGCTAACAGCATAACCACAGATCAAACTTATGGTGGTTCAGCAGGCACAAGCACAGATGCAGGGGTGTCGAGAATCGAAGACGCCAACCGCATTATAATCGGTCAACCGGGTGCAGGTTCAGCAGGCACAACCACAGGTACAGGGGTGTCTGGAAGCAGTATAAGCACAGGTCAACCTTATGCAGGTTCAGCAAGCACAACCACAGGTACAGGGGTGTCTGGAAGCAGTATAAGCACAGGTCAACCTTATGCAGGTTCAGCAAGCACAACCACAGGTACAGGGGTGTCTGGAAGCAGTATAAGCACAGGTCAACCTTATGCAGGTTCAGCAAGCACAACCGCAGGTGCAGGGGTGCCTGGAAGCAGTATAAGCACAGGTCAACCTTATGCTGGTTCAGCAGGCGCAAACGTGGGTGCTGGGGCATCTGCAGGTGCAAATGCTTCTTCTGGGGGTCAAGCTGGTGCTCAAGCAGCAAACGGAGGCATCAATCCTCTAGTCACTAGAGCGCTAATAGGCGGACTCATTGGTGGTACTTTGGGATCATTAGCTGCTGCGTTTGCTGGTCAAAGAATAGCTAAGGGCTTTAACGTTGCTGCAAAAGGTATAGGAGAAGCTGCAAAGACAATAGGTGGCGGTCTTAGCCAAACAGGGAAAGGTTTAGGCGAAGCGGCAAAGAGTATCGCTGAGGGTGCTACCCAAGCTGTTGTAGGTGGTACAGTGGACACGGCAAAGGGTGTCGCTGATGTAACTAAGCAAGCCGCACAAGGTGCATTGGACGTAGCACAGAATACAGCGCAGGGTGTTGCTGATGTAACTAAGCAAGCCGTAGCAGGTACAGTAGACGCAGTACAGAGTACAGCCCAGGGTGTGGCTGATGTAGCGCAGCAAGCCGTAGCAGGTACAGCAGACGCAGTACAGTATACAGCGCAGGGTGTTAGCCAAGCTGTACAAGGTGTCGCACAAGGTACAGCGGACGCAGTACAGTATACAGCGCAGGGTGTTAGCCAAGCTGTACAAGGTGCAGCACAAGGTACAGCGGACGCAGTACAGTATACAGCGCAGGGTGTTAGCCAAGCTGTACAAGGTGCAGCACAAGGTACAGCGGACGCAGTACAGTATACAGCGCAGGGTGTTAGCCAAGCTGTACAAGGTGCAGCGGACACAGCAAAAGACACAGCAAACCGTGCCGCTGAGGGAACTAAGCAAGCCGCACAAGGTACAGCGGACGCAGTACAGAATACAGCCCAGGATTTTAACCAATCTGTACAAAGTGCAGCACAGAATGCTCAGCCATCTGAAAATCAGGGCTATCAATATCAAGGCTGGATAGGTGCAAGCAACCAGCAGAGCAACAATAATGAAGTCGAGATGGATCGTACGCCGACGATCTACATTTCAGCACCAGATCCGATAGAGGGGCTTGACGACAATCCAGTCACGCCTGTAGTTGATCCAATATCTATTGACGCTGGGTCAGTAGATGCTGATGAAAAAGACCCGCTTGAGGAAGAAATTGCTCGGTTTACCGATTACAACAGATAGGAATCTGACATTGCAAAGGTCATCAATAAAACCTAGACACTGTAAAGACGGTAGCCTCTTTTAAATAAAGGTAGTCCTATAGGACTACCTGCAAACATAACAAGCTCGCAAGTTATACGATATAGTTTTTTGGCTTAGACCCAGCCAAATTAAGGAAAAAGGTCTAAGTGTCGCAGCCAAGTGTCGTGTAACCAGATGCGAATGAACCAGTTTTGGCACAAAGGAAACGATTATTATGCATGCGAACCAGCAGCTTTTGGATCAACCTCAAGGAAATATTGATTTAGCTACAGATCAACCTGATGCTTATCAAGTAGGTCAACAGACAAGTAATGGGTTATCTAAAGTAGCGATTGGAGCGCTCATTGGTGCTACGTTAGGCGCAATAGCTGGGGCTTTAGCTATTGAAGGTACAGCCCAAAAGGTTAACCAAACTGTAAAAAATGTAGGGGACAAGGTAAAGAATACAGCCCAAAATTTTAACCAAAATGTACAAAGTGTAGGGGACGCAATAAATACAATAGCTGTGGGTGTTAACGACACCACAAAAGATGTAGGGCAAACCGTCAGAGGTTCAGCTTTGGGCGTTAACGAGACTGTAAACAATACAGTGACTGCTGTTAAGACTACAGCGGTGGGCGTTACCGACACGGTAAACAATACAATGGACATCGTCAAGGGTGCAGCACAAGGTGTTAGCAACTCTGTTACAAATACAATGGACGTAGCCAAGAGTGTAATTCAGCATGACACCCCATCTGGTACTCAGAGCGTTAACGTACCTAACGTACCTAACGTACCTAATGACCAGACGTCTTACATGTTAGTCCCAGTAGAAAACCAGAAGTGAGTTCTTGAGCGAACTATCCCCATCTACTGAATTTTAATTCTTGTAAAGGGTGCAGCAAAACAGAAATGTCTGGCAGTTTAGGGCGATTATTAGCGTAGGGTGGGCAATTTCCACCCTACCGATTTATTTTATCTATCTTTTGGCAGTTATTAATTGCTCATTGGCAGCAATGTAGGAGGATATACCTCTTTAGGTTGGTTGTAGTCTTACTGATGATTGATAAATTAATCATAAATAACTAGCTGCTTCAGTTAGGCGTTATGCTGTCTTGGTATAAAGGAGACGATTAATTACGATGGGTAATTACAAGCAGCCTATTGATAAGCATGACCAAAAGGCTGAGCGCATTAGGGAGCTACCTAGAGCGGATCGAGGAGGTACAGGCATAGGTGGTGGGTTAGTTGGAGCAGCGATTGGTGGTTTACTCGGTCGCAAACTTGGAGGAATTTCTGGTACTGTAGTGGGCGCAGTAGCTGGCGCTTTGGTTGGTAAGGGTACAGCTCAGCGTGTTAACCGTACTGTAGAAAGTGTAGTGGACGCCGCTAGGAGTGTAGCTGAAGGTGTTAACCACTCTGTAGTAGGTGTAGGAAATGCATTAAAAGATACAATTGACGAAACCAGACCCTCTGTAGTCAGTGTAGTGGATGCAGTTAAAAATACAGTTGATGAGGTCAAGCCCTCTGTCGTCAGTGCAGCCAAAAGTGTAGCTGAAGGTCTTAACTACAGTGTGAACAGTGTAACCAATCTTGGAGATGCATTAAAAGATACAATTGACCAGGTCAAGCCTTCTGTCATCGGTGTAGTAGACGCTGCAAAAGGTACAGTTGAGGAGGTTAAGCCATCTGTTGTCGGTGTAGTAGATATATTGAAAGATACGGTTGAGCAGGTCAAGCCATCTGTTGTCGGTGCAGCAAAGACTGTAGCTGAGGTTGTAAATAACTCTGTCAACGGTGTCGGCGATACATTAAAAGATACAAATCAACAGAACAATCCCTCCGTTATAGGTGAAGAGGACGCGACAAAAGCCACACTTGAGGCTGTAAACCACACTATCAATGATGTAGGAAATGCATTAAAAGATACAATTGAACAGGTCAAGCCTTCTGTAATTGGTGTAGTGGACGCCGCCAAAGGTACAGTTGAGGAGGTTAAGCCATCTGTTGTCGGTGTAGTAGATGTTTTGAAAGAGACGGTTGACCAGGTCAAGCCATCTGTTGTCGGTGCAGCAAAGACTGTAGCTGAGGCTGTAAACAATGTCAACGGTGTAGCTGATACATTAAAAGATACAAAGCAACAGAACAATCCTTCCGTTATAGGTGAAGAGGGCGGGACAAAAGCCACACCTGAGGCTGTAAACGACACTATAAAAGATACAATAAACCAGGTCAAGCAATCTGTAATTGGTGTGGAGGAAACCGGCAAAGATACAGATGAGGAAGTTAAGCTGTCTGGTAATCACAACAACAAGATAGACGAACCGCTGGTTACGGATCATCTGCCGAGGTCAAGCAACGAGCATCCTCTTAGTGATGATTTTATATCGTCTCATTGCCCACAATACGAAGACCCCACGCCGCCTGCGGTACTCCTTCCCGCACCACCTCCTCCCACTCCTTTGCTAGTAACACACACAAGAGAAGATTTTTTGAGCGAGGAGTTGGAGGTGGAGTTTCATGAAAATAGTAAGTTATCAGATGAAACTGATACTGAACCTGATATTAGTGAACAGGTTGAGCAAAATTTAAATGATTTACAACAGCCTCATAGTTTTCAAGAAATAGACATAAAAGAGCTTAAGAGTTTTCAAGAAACAGACATAAAAGAGGTTGAGTATAAAGATATTCAACAGGAAAAAGAATTTCAGCACAGTCAACAAGAAACAACTCAACAGGTTAGCCAACCAACTATTCAACCACAGACTGAAAAAATTCAAAAAGCTACTGGAATTATTGTAGGCTCAGTTATTTTAACTTTGATTGGTGTAACATTTGGATTGAGTCAAAAAGAAAACTCGTTAGTCATAAAAAAATCATCAGCATTTTCTCAGATACCTTCAACACCGGAAAGAACTCCAGAAAAAACTCCAGAAAGAAATGCGGAAACAATGACTAATGGTTGGATTTTTATAGGTAATATTAATAAAGCCTCAGATTCAGAATTGGCTGGAAAACCTCTCATCAAAAATTCCCAGTCTACTGATTCACCAGTTGTTCCATCTGTAGGAGCAATAGTCACTGTAAATGTTGAACCAGGGGTAACATTGAGGGACAATAGACCAGAAGCACCTAACTTTAGTTCTCAAGAACAAAAAGCTTTAGCTGTTCTTAAGCCTCAAGAGAAAGTGAAGATTCTTAAAGTAGAGTTGATCAAACCTCCCACTACCACTCAGTCATCAACAAAAGTTTGGGCAAAAGTCTATAGATGTGGTAGTGCTTGCTTGTAATGTCATGTATGTTTGATTATTCTTTAGATTTTCACAGTATTGATTTTCGACAGCATCCTGAACTGTATCGCGTAGGTAAGGGCGAACAGGGAGTGCTTTTGGTAGAACCGTACAAATCAGAAATTCTTCAATACTGGCGGTTTAAAACTCCGGAGATTGCGAGAGAGTCTAGCGAAAAAATCTACCAAATATTTTTGACGTATTTGGAAGAGGATGATTTTGTTGGTGCGGATATGGCGCGGAAGTTTTTACAGATGGGGTACACGCGCTCGCGCCGCTATGCTAATCATAAAAGTGGTAGAAAGTACAAAACTAATCCTCAAAAAGAATCTTCTCAAGAAGCCCAGATTCAAGCGAGAAAAGATATTTTACCCAATGAAGTAGATCCAGTGAAAGCGCAATCAGCAGCAATTTTTAAACAGAAGTGGATACAAGCAAAGACACATGAGAAATATCTGCACCTTTTAGCAAAGCATAAACAAATGTACGAGCGTTAACAAACAGGGTAACGAAGCCACTCGTTTTTTACCTTGTCTCCCTCGTCCTAACAAACGCGTGGTAGGTTTGAACACAAGCCCGTACGACCAGGGAGATTTTCTTTGTATCAGGCGTTTCGTGAAATGGTATGAATTTTTAAAGGGGTACCAAGAGGCTTTCCCGCTAATTCACCCTCAATTCTTTTCTCAGTACGTTCTGTCGCTTGATAGCTAATGTACCGAGGTTTAGGTAGATCTTTAACCTCATTAGTCATCGGTTTAGAACTAACTGGGTCTTTTTTTTCGGTATAATCAACTAGCTCGTGGTTGTCTTCCACTTGCTTGAGTTTATACTCATTTTGTTGCAAAAGTCTTTGAGTGATGACCAGGGTAAAGATAAGCAGCATAAGCTGTATCTGCCAAGGTGCTAAGACCAAACTTAGGACTATACAGACTAGTGCAAATACCCCCACAAGATACCCTATTTCATCGCTACTCTTTTTGAAGATGTAGCCACCAATTAAACCTGTGAAAAGTGGAATCAGAAAAAACAAAGCCATGATTTTTCACCTCTGAACTCTAAGCAGAAGCGTTTATATGTGCATATTAGGACTATTGTTGGTAGCAACTGTATTCAGTTTTACACCCTACGTTGTTTTAGCCATAACATGTGCTACCTCTAACAACAGCATATAAAGACAAGATTCCGAAATCCTCTGTTAAACTAGCTTAACACTTTCTAGTTGCGCTGTTTAATCTATCTAACGTATTACCTTAAAAAGTAGCGTTTTCAACTGAGACACCCGATGCTGAACATTCCTCAATTACTGGCTACTGAACTCAACCTTAAACCTTATCAGGTGCAAAACGCGCTAGAACTTTTGGCGGAGGGCGCGACAATTCCCTTTATTGCACGATATCGCAAAGAGCGTACAGGCGAGATGAATGAAGTCCAGTTGCGCGAAATTGAAGATAGGTATAATTACTTAAAGGAGTTAGAAGAAAGGAAATCGGTGATTTTGAATGGCATAGCAGAACAAGGTAAACTCACCGATGAACTCAAACAAAAAATTGAATCGTGTTTACTAAAAACCGAACTTGAGGATTTATATCTCCCCTACCGTCCGAAACGCCGCACCCGCGCCACCACTGCTAGAGAAAAGGGACTCGAACCACTTGCAGAGTTCATCAAGTCGTTAAACGTCAAAAATGGTGCTTCGGCGTCCTTGGATGCAGAAGCGGCGAAGTATATCTCCCAGGAAAAGGGAGTCAAAACAGCAGAAGAAGCGCTTAAAGGAGCTTCTGATATCCTAGCGGAAGAAGTTGCGGAAAAAGCAGAACTGCGTGCATATCTGCGGGATTACTTGCTGGAGGAAGGAGTTTTTGTCTCCCGCATCAAAAATGATCATCCGGAAGGGACAACCAAGTTTGAGATGTACCGCAATTATCAGATGCGGGTGAGAAACATTGCACCTCACAATCTGTTGGCGTTGTGTCGCGGTGAAGCAGAGGAAGTGTTGAGTTTTGAAATTTCCTTCGATGAGGATGTGGTGCTTTCCTACCTGGAGTCTAACGAAATTAAAACGAAAGTCCGCGCCATTCGTGATTTTTATCAAGCGATGCTGAAGGATGCATTTAACCGCTTGATGAAAGTTTCTATCATGACTGAAGTGATTTCACAGAAGAAAACTCAAGCAGATATTGAGTCTATCAAGACGTTTGAAGCGAATTTGCGCGAGTTGCTGCTGTCTGCACCAGCAGGGATGAAACCGACGCTGGCTATAGATCCAGGGTTTAGAACTGGGTGCAAAGTTGCTGTACTCGATCAAACGGGGAAATTTTTGGAATATCAGGCGGTATTTCCCCATCAAGCAGCTGAACAACGCCAAAAAGCTGCACAAACTGTCAAAAATTTAATTGAGAAGTACAAGATTGAGTTAATCGCCATTGGTAACGGTACAGCTTCCCGCGAAACAGATGAGTTTGTCTTACAAGTGCTGCAAACAATCGAACGCAAACCGACTAAAGTCATGGTGAATGAGTCGGGTGCTTCTATATATTCTGCAAGCAAAGTTGCCCTAGAAGAGTTTCCCGATTTAGATGTTACCGTGCGCGGTGCTATTAGTATAGGTCGCCGCTTACAAGATCCACTTGCGGAACTTGTAAAAATTGATCCCAAGTCTATTGGCGTGGGACAATATCAGCACGATGTGGATCAGAAGTTGTTGAAAAAGAAGTTGGATGAAACTGTTGAAAGCTGTGTGAACTACGTTGGCGTAGACTTGAATACCGCTTCCAAGGAACTTCTCACCTTTGTTTCTGGTATTACCTCAAGCGTTGCCAATAACATTGTCGCTTATCGTAACCAGCACGGCGCGTTTAAAAATCGCCGGGAACTGAAGAAAGTCGCGAAATTGGGACCAAAAGCATTTGAACAAGCGGCGGGTTTCTTACGCATTCGCGGTAGTGACAACCCACTGGATAATACTGCAGTACACCCAGAGAGTTATCAGGTGGTGGAGGCGATCGCATCCGATTTGGGCGTACCATTAACTCAAATCACTCAAATTGGCGAAAAGCTGAAAAAAACTAATCTCAACAAATATGTCACCGACACCGTAGGCGAACCAACGCTACGCGACATCCTTAGCGAATTAGAAAAGCCAGGAAGAGATCCACGCGCTGAGTTTAAGTATGCCACTTTTAAAGAGGGAATTAAGGAAATCTCTGACCTGAAAGAAGGGATGGAATTAGAAGGTATCGTTACGAATGTTGCCAACTTTGGCGCTTTCGTTGATATTGGTGTGCATCAAGATGGTTTGGTGCATATCTCTCAACTTGCTGATAGATTTGTTGACGACCCAAAGAAAATCGTCAAGGTGGGACAAGTTGTGAAAGTGCGAGTGCTGGAAGTCAATGAGAAATTGAAGCGGATTAGTTTGTCGATGAAATCAGTTAAGCAGTAGATTCCTTGGTGCCAAAATGTAGAGACGCGCCATGGCGCGTCTCCAGGGGCTTTGTTATAAACTGTTGTAAGCGTAGCTGATGGACTCTCATACAAAAGTCAATTTTTGTAAAAATGAAACCACAGATGGACACAGATGGACACAGATGAATTATCTGTGTGTATCTGTGTCCATCCGTAGTTCTAAATACTCAATACAGGCTTTTGTAAGAAGTCTATTCATTTAAATCTCTTTTCAAACACAGCCAATGGCAGTTTATCAAGTTCGACTCATAAATTCCGAAATTGGATTGGATCGCACCATTGAAGTCCCAGATGACCAGTATATTCTTGATATCGCCCAAGAAGCTGGTATCCGTTTACCATCTGGATGCAAACAAGGGGAATGTTCTGCCTGTGTTGCTAAGATAATCAGTGGGGAAATTGACCAAAGTGAGCAAAAGTTTCTGCGTCCAAATGAAGTAGAGGCTGGCTACACTATTACCTGTGTTGCTTATCCTTTGTCGGATTGCACTTTAGAAACTCATCAAGAACAAGTCTTGTATAAATCATCGCTTTACTTTCAAGCAAATACTGCACTATCAGAATAGTTATACAGGACATTTATAGAGCTAAGTATAAAATAATTATAGGGTGCCGCAGTTTTGGTTAACGCACCCGAAAAATTTAAGATTTTCTTTATAAATTAGCGATCGCTAAACTCTTAACTTTAATTTATAACACCATACTGTTAACTATTTTAAGATACTAGCCAAATGGCATAACAAGAAATCTGCCTTGTTAGAGAGGTTAAGATGCAGTACATCATTTGAAGATAGGGGAAGGAGTTTAAAAACACATTCTCTGGGTTTTAGGAAAAAACAATGATTGGAGCATTTGTCACCGCTATAGCAACAGCTTTAAGCTTGCTAATTGTGGATTTAGTTGTTCCTGGTGTTAACATTGATAATTTCCCAGCAGCTATGATCGCTGCTTTGGCTATTGGTTTTATCAATGGTTCAGTTAAGCCAGTTCTGTCGGTTCTTTCTTTGCCACTTAATTTCCTGAGCTTAGGAGCATTTTCACTCATTGTCAACGGCATCTGTTTCTCTTTAGCAGCATTTTTTGTTCCTGGGTTCCAAGTTCACGGATTAATTGGTTTTATTCTCGGTCCTGTTGTTCTTTCTTTTGCTAGCACTTTCATTAACAAATACTTTGCTGAAAGAAATCTGGCTTTACCTAGCACTCAAGATGCAAAGAACAAAGCAGAACTGCCATCAAGCTAAATATCACCAGTTACCAGTAGAGACTAAAGTATTCTTGTCTCTACTCTACGCCGAAATAAGATAACTCCTGTGGAGGAGTTATTGATTCGGTTAATTAAAGAAAATGAAAGTGAAAACAATTTAAGAAAGTAGCAGCAATCCCATGAAATTACTTCGTTTTCTTCTTGGTTTAGTCGTACCTCCTTTAGGGGTTTTCCTAACAGTCGGTGTTGGTCCTACTCTGTTGATTAACGTTTTACTTACGCTTCTTGGTTGGCTTCCCGGTAGTATTCATGCAATTTGGGTCATTGCTAAGTACGAAGAGAAACTGGACAGAGGGGGAGAAATATACTAACAAGAATGCACTATTGGTAGTCATCTTCCTTGAAATTGCAACAAAAGACGCTAAAAAACTGTAGAGACGCGGCATTCATGTCGCGTCTCTACTTTAGATTATGTAAAAATTAGGGTAGGCATTTGCCTACCCTGTCGCTGGTAGTCTACCTATTTTTTAACAGGTTCTTTATCTTTCAACCTGTCAGCCGCTGCATGGAGTAACTCCCTTAATATTTGTTTGATCTGACGCTCTTTTTTAGCGATCGCCGTACCTGCTTCACCAAGTTTTTCGTCTATCTGTGAACTTTTTTGTTGCACTTGTGTAACGACGGCTTCCGCTTGTGGACGCGCTTGGTTAAACCAGTTTTTAGCTTCGTCTAAATATCCTTGAACTTCCTCAGAACGTCCGCCATAACGTGCTGCTAAATTAGCTTGTACGATGGCTAGCTGTGCTCGCAGTTGAGCATAGCGTTTCTTTAACAATTCTGCTTCCTCACTATTTTTGAGCCCATTGATAGCCGAATCAATAGCGGTTTTTGCACTAGCAGATTTTTCTTGACTTGTGTCTTGAATTTCTGTTAAAATTCCTTCAACTTCTTGCTGAATTTTTTCTTCCTGTTCATCTAATTGGGCTTGTAGCTGCTTAACCTCTGCTTGAGTTTTCGCAATCGCTTCATGTCTTTTACTATTAACTGCTTCCAGCGCTCCCTCAATGGATGCCGTCACTTCTTCTTTCACGTCACTACCTTTTTCTTGTAAGTTTTCAATAACGGTAGAGACAGCATCTTTAACAAGGGTGCGAAGTTCAGTAGAACCTTCTTTAAACTCAGAAACAACCTGAGAAAGTGCAGATTTTACAATTTCTCGAACACGTTCGGCTCTGACTTGTCCGGTTTGTTTTGCTTGTTGCAGGTCGTTTTTTATTTGCTCTTTGATATTATTAGTCATCTTCAATGCTCTTTGAGATTTAACTTATAGAAATTTATTGAGAGTATGTCTCTCCTTTATCGTGACGCAATATTTTATAAGGCGGTACATCCTTTAGGTAGAATAGGTAGAAAACAACTAGCTAGCTAAAGGAAAGGCAGCTGCTAGTATCCAACCAAACAATAACGCGCTACCAATGGCATAAGTCCAAGGTTCTTCAAATAAGCTGGCAGCAAATGAGAAAATCGCCATAATTAAGGGAAACAATGGCAGTAAAAGGTAAATGAAGCCGAGTTCAGGCAACAAGTAAAGCACCAAAATAAAACCCCCTACCAAAATCACACTTTGCCCTAGCCACCACAAAATTCGTCGTCCAACTCCAACGCCTTGTTGTGCGACTCCAGATGCCAAAAACCAAGGAAAACAAGCGAGTGACATCAGGGGAAACAACTGAAAACGCGCTGGAATGAGCCACCACTGCAACCACACCACCTGCGCCATTGCACCAAAGGCAACCCACAATACTACAAATAATGCTACACCTAGTCCGACAGTTCGTAGTGTAGGACGCGGTAAGCGAGACATGACAGCCAGCCAAACGAAACCCGCAACTCCGAACCAAATGCTGACTGCGCCGCCTACCAGCAAACCACCTAAACTGTTAATATCGCCACCACGACTCAACAATGCGAGTACACCGCTTGCAACAAAAGGTGCAGCCAGTAAACCTGTCCAACTTCTCAACTGATGCACATTCAGCTTATCTAGGGTGGAAAAGAACCCCACCCCTAACCCCTCCCCGCTTGCGGGGAGGGGACCAGTCAACGGCGGGGTGGGGTGCAAAACGGGCGCAACTGCACCAAGTAAAGCCAGCCATGCTAGCAAGTGCAGGAAATACCAAATCATCCGATAGTCAACATAGTTACTGCTGCGTTGCACTCCAAACGTGGCATCAAGCCAGTTTTTGGCGGCTTGCTGACTAGGATTGCGAAACAGAATGGTGATGTGTTCAGCGTTGGGAATAACGACAAGCGATCGCCCCCTTCCAGCAGCCAAATCTTTATTTTCTCCTCCCGCCGTCAAGAGCAAGCGCTGTGCATTGGCAACAAACCGACCTTCCCAACTTCCAGCTTGTAATTGGAGATTACGCGGGGCTCTTGGCGTGACATTCGCACCCGTGGGCGAAACGGCAACAGTTGCAGCAAAACGGTTGACATTCTGAATACCCGCCGACATTACCGCACCACTCCCCATAGAATGCCCCAGCAACGCCAAGCGCGACGAATCTACCTCTGGTTGTTCGACAAGGGCTGCATAAGCAACATTTAGGTTTTGCTGGAGTGAACCGCCCTCCAGTGGTTTGGCGTTCGCCCCATGACTGTTAAAATCCCACAGCATCACAGCATAACCTGAGTGTGCCAAAACGTGGGCGTAACCCAACATCAACTGCTTGGAACCCGCATAACCATGAGCCACGAGGACACCCGGTATCTTCTCGGCGTTGCGTGGCGCAACGTACAGCATGGGCACCCCTTCACGCTTAAGGCTACGCACTACTAAGCCAGTCCGCGCTGTAATAACACCCCACCAAGAAAAGGCAATCAGCAACAGTGCGGCGATCGCCAATAATAAACGCTTGCGATTCATCTAAGTCGTAATTTTGCAGACACTGTAGATGATAATCAACAGATAGACGATCCAAATTCTACCTAGCAAAGGAGATTTAGCTATGTATAGCAATCCTAAATGATAAGCCCTAAGCCTACGGCACACTTCGTGAAGCGCGTTAGCTCCTCCGTTAGGAGGCACGGGCACGCGACGCGTATGCCTGCGGCACGCTCAGCGCTTACGTGAAATCCTCTATTCTCTTTTTTCTTGGCGTTCTTGGTGTCTTGGCGGTTGGTTATTTTCATAAATCAAATAGAACTGCTATAGCTTGTAAATATTACTTGTTAACAGATACCTAAAAATAGAAATTTTCAACCCAAAAATACAATTTTATCTAATATTGAAATGCATATAAAATTGAAAAAGCTACTCACAATTATCTTACTGACATTCATTGTCTTAAATCTAAACTTCATTGCCCCAGCATTAGCCGCCGATACAGCTAATGGCGAAAAAATATTTAGCGTTCAATGTGCTGGTTGTCATATTAACGGTAGCAATATTGTTAGGCGAGGCAAGAACTTAAAATTAAAAGCACTCAAAAAATATCAAATGGATTCCATTGAGGCAATTTCCTCGATTGTTGCTAATGGCAAAAGCAACATGTCAGCCTACAAAGACCGCCTGAGCGAACAAGAAATACAAGATGTATCTGCTTATGTTTTAGAGCAAGCTCAAAAAGGCTGGCGTTAGTTAGAATATTTGTCCATAAAACTACGAACTGTTCTACGAACGATGACAACAATTACTGCTCAACCGATATGGACCGTACCTGGACCTCGCCCTTTCCCAATTCTGGGACGCCCTGCTATGATCTGGCGCTTTGCCAGAGACTCGATAGGAGTATCGCGTTCTCTGTTTCAAACCTATGGTCCAGTCGTCTCCCTGACAGCAGGCGGGGGCACTAATTTCTACTCGCCACTTCCCAATTGTCCTGGCACAGTGTTGACCTACGGTCCGGAATATGTTCGTCAAGTGACCAGCCAGCACGAGATTTACTACAAGTATCCCTTGTCCGGGAGGTTGTACAGCAAGCGGGATGATTCAAAGCGCACAGAACCGCTCAAGCACTTTGGCGCGGGGCTATTTGGTGTCAACAGTCTAACTCACCGCCAGCACCGCCAGCTTTTGATGCCTGCCTTTCATAAACAGCGAATCGATTCCTACCGCGACGATATTGTTACTATGACCCAATCGGTCCTGGAGCAATTGCCGATTAATCAGCCAACTGACATTGCTGAGGTGATGCGACTCCTCACCCTGCGCGTAGCCACCAAGACCCTGTTCGGCAGTGATATTGGTGAGGAGGGGGGTAGAACCACCAAGATTTTACAAAAAGCTTTCACTTTAGAGGGTAGTGTTGGGGTTGCTCTGTTCCCCTTTGACTTACCAGGGCTACCCTACCATCACTTACTTAATTTAATGGCGCAACTGGATGACGAAATGCGCGTCCTCATTCAGCGTAAACAAGCGAGTGGCACTGATGATGGGGACGTAGTCTCAATGTTAATCCAAGCACGGGATGCCGAGAGTGGCGTGGCGCTGACTGAGGACGAACTGCTCGGACACGTGGGTGCAATCTTTGCGGCGGGGCATGAAACCAGTGCCAATGCCCTCACGTGGACGTTATTTCTGCTTTCACAACATCCAGAGGTAGCCGCCGACTTGCTTGATGAACTCCAGAGCGTGTTGCAGGGAGAAGCACCAACTGTTGAGCAGTTGCAGCAGTTACCGTTGTTGGAACGAGTCATTAAAGAGAGTATGCGGGTGTTGGCTCCTGTACCCTGGAACGGGCGTGTTACCTCGCAACCTACTGAACTCGGAGGTTACGCCTTGCCAGCCGGAACCGAGGTTTTCGTCAACATTTACCAGACCCATCATATGCCCGAAGTTTATCCAGAGCCAGAGAGATTTAACCCCAAGCGCTGGGAGGGGTTTGAACCTACGATGTTTGAATACAACCCCTTTAGTGCTGGGTCACGCATCTGTATCGGAGCTGGCTTTGCGATGCTGACCATTAAGATTGTAGTGGCAATGCTCCTACAAAAATACCGCCTGCAATACCTTTGGCAGCAAAGAGTTGAACGCTGCGGTTTTATTGTCATGACTCCCAAGCACGGGATGCCGATGATGGTTCACAAGCAAGACCGCCAGTTTGCTCAGGGAGTGGGTGGTGTGCGGGGGAATGTGCGCGAGATGGTGCATTTGCCAGCATGAATCAGCCAGCGCACTCGGCGATAGATTATACTCTCAAACAAGACCTAAAGTTTTTGTCGTTCATTTGTTGTTTAATAGTTGGAGGACGGCATTCCTCCCCTGCCATGTTTGACCCATGAAAGGGAGATTGTGCCGTAATTTGTGATGAACCTACCCGCATCAAGCCGTCTACAATTCACACCTGATTTAAACATTTCTCGCATCTTAAACGGAATGTGGCAAGTCTCTGGCGCGCACGGACGCATTAACCCACAAGCAGCCATTCCAGCCATGTTCAAATATGTGGATGCAGGCTTTACGACTTGGGATTTAGCAGACCATTATGGACCAGCAGAAGATTTTATTGGTGAGTTTCGCCGTCAGTTAATTGCGACTCGTGGCAAAGAGGCTTTATCTAACATTCAAGCCTTTACGAAATGGGTACCGCGTCCTGCTAGGATGACCAGAAAATTGGTTGAGGAAAACATTAATATCTCGCTCAGAAGGATGGGTGTAGAATCATTAGATTTGATGCAATTTCACTGGTGGGAATACAGAGATAAAAATTACCTTGATGCCCTCAAGTATATGGCAGAACTGCAAAGTGAGGGGAAAATTAAGCATTTAGCTTTGACTAACTTTGATACAGAACATTTGCAAATTATCACCGAAGCAGGCATCAAAATAGTTTCCAACCAAGTGCAATTTTCTCTTGTTGACCGCCGTCCTGAAGTTAATATGATTCCGTTTTGTCAACAGCATGATATAAAACTTTTCACATATGGCACAATTTGCGGTGGTTTGTTATCAGAAAAGTACTTGGGTAAACCGGAGCCGCGAGGATTTGACCTGACCACCGCTAGCTTGAAAAAATACAAAAATATGATAGATGGTTGGGGTGGTTGGAGACTCTTTCAAGAATTACTTTCTACCCTTAAACAAATAGCCGATAAATACAGCGTTAGTATCTCTAATGTCGCAGTACGTTATATTTTGGATAAGCCAACTGTCGCAGGTGTGATTGTTGGTGCAAGGCTTGGCGTATCCGAACACGTAGAAGACACTGCCAAAGTGTTTAACTTCACACTGGATGCTGAGGATTTAAATCAAATAAATGCCGTGTCTAGCAAGTCACGAGATTTGTATCAGTTAATCGGCGACTGCGGCGACGAATATCGGCGATGAACCTCCCTGCTCAAACATTCAATAAACAAGAGTGCAAAAGTCAATCTTTTTGAAAATAAAACCACAGATTAACCTTGCCCTCTCGCGAAGCGTAGACGCCCGCAGGGCAGCTTCCCGCAGGGTAGGGACAGATGCACACAGATAAATAGCTAGTGTTAATCTGTGTGCATCTGTGGTTCTAATTAATCATACTTTTGCAAGAAGTCTACTGTGTATTACCTTCTGCTGCGCTGTTCTTGTCGCGGCGTCCCAGCAGGGTGCGAACAGCAGTCATAACTTCCGGCACTGCAAGCACTATGGACGCGAACGAGCAAAGCGTTGCCACCTGGCAGTACTCACAAAACGCTTTGTTCTCGCTCCACTCCTCACGAGCTAGCTCGGCGGAGGTGACCCCATCGATCAGGAGCTTGACGCCCATTGCAATTGGTAACAGCGGATTACGCCGTGCGCGGTCTATACCACCAGCTGAAGCTAGCCAAGCAGTGAGGGCGTAATTAACCACCATAATCGGTCCATCAGGTGAGTTGAATCGGCTGTAAGCGTAGTTAGATGCGTCAACGCGGTCTGCGTCGAAGGGTCCTGGCGGATCTGGTAAGTGATCAACGATCCCGGTTTGGTAGAGTGAGACGAGTTGTCCCATCGAACCGCCAAGCATAGACAAGCCGATAATCCATCGCCGACGGGTCATATCGGGGCTTTTTCCTTGACGCAGTTCCTGACTTAGTTGTGTTGGCTCCATAAAGCGCAATCCTCTGTAACGTTTGCGTTGACGCTCACATCAGCCATGTACCGGGCGTTGCACCGACAACGGATAAAATACGCAGTATGCATCCAATTCGGCGATGACAGCACCTTGCACTTCAGCAGATAGATTGCTTACCATTTTCGGGAATCACTTTGATGCGTACCACTTACGCAGGAGATAGTTCGTTCAGCAGTGTTTATCAAATAGTGAATATTTAGAAAGACTCCACAGACGGATTTATAGAGGCAGGTTTTGAAATGTCTTCTCAAGACTGTGAATTTATTTTTTGTATTTGTAATAGTTGTAATAACTCATACTTTTGTGCCCGTTGATAACTAGACCTAAGACGTTACTTCGGTTTATTTTCAGGCTATCTAGAGCTTCTTTCAGTACCGAGCGGTCTGTTTTGTGCATCCTAGTTACAAGCACAATACCATCAGTGGAAGGTGCCAGCAAGCTAGCATCAGCAAGACCAACCAAGGGAGGCGTATCATAAATTACCAAATCAAATGCTTTTTGGAAATCTGCCATTAATTGCTTCATTTTTTGTGACGATAGCAACTTTGCAGGGTCAGGTGGAATCGGTCCTGTTGTGATGACAGAGAACTTGCTTACAGAAGGTAGTTGTCGGATCACCGTCTCCACTGGCATATTTCCAGAAATGACACTACTCAATCCCCACAAGTTATTTATATTTGTTAGTGTGTGAATCCGGGGGCGGCGCAGATCGGCATCCACCAGTAGTACTCGTTGTCCCATAGTAGAAGCTATCTGTGCTAAATGGAATGCAACTGTTGATTTACCATCTCCAGCCCCAGCAGAACTAATGACTAGAGAGCGAATCGGTTGATCAGAACTGAGTAGTTGAATATTGGTATGAAGTACCCGTAAAGCTTCCAAAAATTTCAGCGATTCATACTGGTTGTAGTCTTGATTAAGTGTATCCGGATGCTCAACAACTTCAGATGACCCAGAACTGTCCTGAGAACGCAAATTTGCCAATTTTGTGCGATTTCTATCTGCGATAGTGCCGTTTTGAATTTTTGGGAGTTGCTTTTCAAATGGAATCGTGGCTAGCAGGGGTAGTTTAAGCTTGTCCTTAAAAGCATCAACCGTATGGTAAGTATTGTCAAGCTTTTCAAGGAGTAAGGCACTACCTATTCCCAAGAGCGTACTAGCAACCAATCCCAACATCAAATTACGTTGAGTGTTGGGAGACACAGGAACTTCTGGCTGAACTGGGGCTTGAACTAACTGCCAAGGAATTTGTGTCTGAGCTGCCTGAATTTGCAAAGTTTCACGCGTAGCAAGAAAACGATTTAGGCTCTCAGTGGCTATCTGTAAGTTGCGCTGTAATTCTGTGTATTGTCGTGCCAAAACTGGCAGTTGCTCCACTTTTTTCTGAAGTTTCTTTTCGGCTAGAGCAAGTGTTTGGCTTTGCGATTCTAAATTCTGAATTTCATTTGCCACTTGAGCAACTTTTATAGACCAAACTCGCTGCGCCTCCTGATGTAGCAAGGGCAATAGCCTTTGCCGCTTTTCTCGCAATACTTCGATGGGTACACTATTTTCTTGGAATCGAGTTAATTCAAAAGCTGTCTGAGCTTCTAGTTGGCGAATGTTAGTGATTAACTGCTGATAGACAGGAGCATCGCTCAGTGCTGTTTTAGCTCCCTCTGCTCCCTGTATGCTAGCGAAATAAGTGCGAGCGATCGCTAATTGCTGATTAATAGCTAGCCGTTGCCCAGATAAACTCTGAACAAGCCCTGCAATTTGCTCTGCTTGACCTTGCGGGTCGATAAAGTCGTAGTTTTGTCGGAACTTTTGCACTTGTTGTTGGATCTGATCAACCCGATTCTGTAGGGATGGCAGTTGTTTTTCTACAAATTGAATTCCTTGACGCAAATTTGTTTGTCTATTTTCTAAGCTGTACTTTAAGTAAGCTTGAGCTAGTGTATCTAGTACGACTTTAATCTTAACTGGATCATTACTTTGGTAGCGAACTTCTATAATTTTTGTTTCGCCTAAACGAGTAATAATCAGAGAGTTTACAAGAGAATAATAGTTAATTTCAGGATAAGAAAGTTGCAACTGCTTAACAATACTTGTCATCAGTTCAGGACTCCTGAGAACCTGAATTTGAGTTTCGTAATCCAAACCGGACTTGTCAAATTTGCGCTCTATACCAGAGGCGAGTTTCGGCACATTACTGTCATCACTATTGACAGGTTCCGCTAAAATCTGGAATTTAGCTAGATATTCTGGTTTTTGTTTCAGCGTTACACCTACAACACCAGCCATGACTGCTGTCATGACCACTGCAATCACTAGCGCTCGTCGCTTGACAACACTTAGGATTTGGAACAAATCCCAATCATCCCCTTGTCCTTCTGAAAAGGGCAAAGGTTGAGTTTGAAGTACTTGAGGTAGATAGCTTCTATTCCCGTTATTCCCATTGAGAGATGAGGTTTTCACGAGAGAAATCTCCATTATGTGTTCTTGCTGGGTAAGAATCTAGGCTGGATTTGTGTAACAGCTTGAAATCAGCAAATTTTGACTAGAACAGGAATAGCAACTGAAGTAAAAGTTTGAAGCTTGTACACCAGTTAATATTTTGTTCCTTGCCTAGATTCAAGGCTAAAGCCATCTTTTTTTGCACAATCCTAACCCTGGCTCTAGTCTTTAAGCTTCGGTAAATGCACGTATCTATACAATGAAAAAGTAAAGTGAAATCAGTAAAATTGACTAAGCTCTTCACAAACATTGTAATATTACCTAAATCAGAGCACTTGTTACAAAATCTTTATACCCAAAAGTTCTAAAAAATTTATTCATGATGTTAATTATTCCGATTTTTTTGGGCAGCCTAATACCAGTGATCGGATCAGCGATTTCGCCAGGAGTATACTACGCGTGGAATACAACCACAGGCTTAAGCAGTTAGTTCAAAGCCACCACGAAGACTTACAAGTTGGAAATTACGAATTTTTTAAAGTTGGGCAGTTCATTAAGTTGTCTGTGATTACACAGTTTTTCCCCCCAGATTACGCTGCTACAGGACAGTTAATTGATGAACTAGTCAGACATTTAGAGCAACAAGGGGTAGACGTTGAGGTATTTACAGGTCAACCAGGCTACGCTTTTGCGACTCCTTGTGCTCCAACTGTTGAACAGTCTGGTGGGGTGCGAATTAAGCGATCGCGCACAAGCCAACTTTGCCGTGATCGGATTCGCGGTAAAGCTATCAATGGTATTCTGTTCACCTTGCGTGCTGCACTCTATCTGGTGAATGCTGCCCGTCATCGTAACGTCGTTTTATTGACCACGGCTCCGCCATTTCTGCCAATTTTGGGTTATCTGGCTCACGTCTTATTCGGGCTGAGTTACGTTTGCATACTCTATGACCTTTATCCAGATATTGCGATCGCTCTTGACGTGATACCAAAACACCACTGGTTGGCTAAATTCTGGAAGGCTCTGAATAAACAGATTTTGCGAAAAGCCAAGGGTATTGTGGTTCTCAGTCCAGCTATGAAGCTACAGGTGGCGGCGAGTTGTCCGGAGGTTGCTGATAAGACTTCTGTGATTCATAGTTGGGCAGATGCTAAATCGATTGTGCCGATTGCCAAAGAAGATAACTGGTTTGCCCATCAGTACAATCTCGTAAATAAATTTACAGTCATGTACTCAGGCAACATGGGTCGCTGCCATGATACACATACAATATTGAATGCTGCCAAGTACTTACAAAAAGAGGCTATTCAGTTTGTCTGTATAGGCGGCGGAACTAAGCGCGAAGAACTGATTGAGCAAGTCAATCAATTAGGGCTTCAAAACTTTCTGTTTCTTCCATATCAAGAAAGATATGTGCTACCTTATTCCCTAACAGCCTGTGATTTATCGCTAGTGAGTGTGGATGCAGGTATGGAAAGTCTAGTTGCTCCCAGCAAACTTTATCCGGCTTTAGCAACTGGACGACCAGTAGCAGTCATTTGTCCAAATCATTCATACTTGAGGCAACTGATTGCAGATGCAAACTGTGGTGACACGTTTGAGAATGCAGACAGTTACGAACTGGCGGAGTTTATTTCGCGGCTGAGTCGCGATCAGCGTTTAGCAGAGCGTATGGGTAACTCTGCTCGTCAATATTTGCAGTCCTATTTCACACCTGAGGTTATATCTAGGCAATATTTTGATGTATTGCGGCGGGCTATATCATAGGGTTGTTAGTCTTGCTACAGCATCGCACTTCATACAGCGATTTTCTGTAAGGTGGGCATTGCTCACCAATATCTCAAATGTCCATCATATATACTTTTGTCGGGAATGCCCACCCTACGATTTGTGGTCTAGTGATTTGAAACGTGCTGTAAAGTGCGTAAGAACTCGTCAAGCGCAAAACATACTTTTTGAAATTAAATATTTCAATCAAAATTGAGGAGTTGGGCTTCGATGGTCTTGTTGATCTCAGTCCCTCCCACCTAACCTTCTTGTTTACTTGTTAATACGGGAGGTCGAATTGCACAGAAGGTGTGACCGAAATCGGAAACGTACAAAACGACGAGCTATTTATTGCCCAGTACATGGGTGCTATCTTGACAGTGTCAGTCAAAAGTATCCGTTGTTTGCAGATAGTGCTGGGCAACTTCAGCAACGAGGGATAGGACGAAAAGACGCCTTAATTTTAATAGCCAGTAAAACTGCAATACCCCTTAATGGTGAATGGTTAGAAGCTTTTTGGTGCAACCAGTGCCAAGAGAAAAAGTGGTATCACGTCCGCAAGCTAGAAAATATCTATAATTTGTCTGTCGCACCACCAGAACTTTGGCAGCAAGCAATGGGAGTGATTCATGTCCAAGGAAACCCTTCCGTGGGAGAGTTTACTCTCAGGCATGCAAGGATGGTTGGATGCCTGAACTACCAGGATTTTATCTTTGTTGGCTAAGCCAGTTATGAGTTATCAAAACACTACCGTCAAGCAAGAGTTCATCATTGAAGCCGGACGCACCGAACAACAATACTGGAAAGACTTATGGCGCTACCGGGAATTATTCTATTTTCTGGCGTGGCGAGACATTCTTGTACGTTACAAGCAGACGGCAATTGGAATGGCTTGGGCGCTGATTCGTCCGTTTTTGACAATGGTGGTGTTCTCAATCGTGTTTGGGCAGTTGGCAAAGTTGCCTTCGCAGGGTGTTCCCTACCCAATTTTGGTATTTACAGCAATGTTACCCTGGCAATTTTTTGCTAATTCCCTGTCTGAATGTAGTAATAGTCTGATCACCAATGCCAACCTGATTTCCAAAGTCTATTTTCCTCGCTTGATTGTACCGACAAGTGCAGTCGTCGTCAGCTTTGTAGATTTTTTGATTTCAGGGATGATTTTACTGGGGTTGATGGCGTGGTACAACTTTGTCCCTACCTGGCGCATTTTGACACTGCCATTATTTATTGGGGTTGCCTTTGCTGCTTCGATAGGAGTAGGACTGTGGTTGGCTTCTTTAAATGTTCAGTACCGGGATTTCCGCTACATTGTGCCGTTTATTGTACAGTTCGGTCTGTATATTTCGCCAGTAGGCTTCAGCAGCAGCGTTGTTCCAGAAAAGTGGCGCTTGCTTTACTCCTTAAACCCGATAGTAGGGGTGATTGATGGCTTCCGTTGGGCGATTTTAGGAGGAGACTCTTATTTGTATCTACCAGGCTTCGTTCTGTCTTTAGGACTGGTCGCCTTACTCTTCTTCAGTGGAATTTGGTATTTCCGCAAGATGGAACGCAAGTTTGCTGATGTGATTTAGGAACTCGCTTAGATGGGTAAATTCAATACAAATCCAGGTAGCGATCTATCGCATTAGTTTTGATTGGTTTATGTATCATCAAAACCCTGTACGAACGCTCGGAACCGAAAGTTCTACAACTTGGCAAAATTAATGACATGAATCAGTAGTCACCTTATTAACCAAGCACAATAACAACAAATAAAAGCCAATAGTAAATGTCTGACACTGTTATCCGAGTTGAAAATTTAGGCAAGAAATACACTCTTGATCACCAGCAGCAAGAGCGGTATACAGCGCTACGAGATGTAATTACTAATACCGCAAAATCTCTGCTGACAAAGCTCAATCCTGTAACTCAAAACTCGAAAAACCGAGCTAAGAATTTTTCTGAGGAGTTTTGGGCATTGAAAGATGTGTCATTTGAGATTAAGCAGGGCGATAGAGTTGGCATTATTGGTCGTAATGGTGCAGGGAAATCCACACTACTGAAGATTCTCAGCCGAATTACAGAACCAACCACAGGACAAATTCGCATTAAGGGTCGAGTTGCCAGTTTATTGGAAGTGGGAACAGGGTTTCATCCAGAGTTGACAGGTAGAGAAAATATCTATCTCAACGGTGCAATTTTGGGGATGAGCAAGGCAGAGATTAAGAAGAAATTTGATGAAATCGTTGCCTTTGCGGAGGTGGAGAAGTTTTTAGATACCCCAGTCAAGCGGTATTCATCAGGAATGTATGTTCGTTTGGCGTTTGCGGTGGCGGCGCATTTAGAGCCAGAAATTTTGATTGTAGATGAAGTGCTGGCAGTAGGAGATGCTCAGTTTCAGAAGAAGTGTTTAGGAAAGATGGAGGAGGTAGGAAAAGAAGGAAGAACGGTTTTATTTGTCAGTCACAATATGGGAGTTGTTCAAACGCTCTGTACGCGTGGAATTTTATTAAGATACGGAACTGTTGTCTCTGACGAAACTGCATATGAAGCAGTCAGTACTTATCTGCAAACTCTTGAAAAATCTGGTTCACAAAACCTTTTAGAAAGAACAGAGCGAAAAGGAAAAGGAGAAATACGTCTTAGTAAAGTCGAGGTTTTTAGTAGTGCAGACTGGACATCGACAACTATAGCAACAGGACGCCCTGCTTATTTCGTCTTTCATGTGACTAAACCACGACCAGGAATGTCATGCATTTTTACTCTCTATGATCAGTACGGGCAGCCAGTGACAAACTTTAATAGTTCTGTCCGTAGCTATCAAGATACTGGCAACCTAGACACAAGTACGAAGTTAGTTTGCGAAATTGATGAGATATTGTTGATTGCTGGCATATACAGAATGAACGTTGCAATTATGAGCAATGGTGAACTACAAGACCATATTGAGGGAGCTTTTAGCTTAGAGGTGGAGGAAGGACCACTCAGAGGACGTCCAGTCATACCAAGCGGATATGGCAGCATTGTTATGCCACATCGGTGGAGTTCACCTGTAGCTGTACCACATTAAGAGAAATATATTGCTGCCACATCGATATCTTTAACTGAATTGTTGACCATAGCAAAACCTCGCAGAAACTCATTATTTACTAATCTAAAAAACCATGAAAATTTGCCTACTTGATCCAGGAATTGAAAACAATCTTGGGGCTCCAAGCTCAAATTTAGGAGATTTAATTATACAGGATGCTGTTGAAAGAGAATTAGATAAAATTTTTGGGATAAAAAATATTACTAAATTTTCAACTCATAGTGCTTTAACAAAACAAGAAATTGAGTTTATTCGTAATGAGTGTTTATTAATCATTGTTGGTGGAACAAATTTGCTTTCATCTAAAATGAATGAATATAGACAGTGGAAAATAGGAATTAAAACAGCATTCCAATTAAAGAAGACTATCCTTTTAGGAGTAGGTTGGTGGCAGTATCAAGATTCTCCAAATTTATATACACGAATTCTTTTACAGACGACTCTATCTAGAAAAGGCATACACTCTGTAAGAGATAGCTATACTAGGGACAAACTTCCGCAAATGGGTATCAAAAATGTCTTAAACACTGGCTGTCCAACTATGTGGCCGTTGGCGGAAATGCACCCTGGACATTTTCCTATTGCTAAATCAGACAATGTACTATTAATGCTGACTGACTATAACAAAAATGTTGAATTAGATAAAAAGTTACTAAAATTATTGTTCTCTAAATATGAAAGAGTCTATTTCTGGCCTCAAGGAAGGTATGACGCAGAATATATATCTGAGCTTAAATCTGCTCTAAATATTCCAGTCATTATACTAGAGGAGTCTCTAGTAGCATTGGATCAGTTTATTAATTCTGGAATCTCTTTTGATTACGTTGGTACCAGACTTCATGGTGGAATAAGGTGTCTTTGCTCTAAGAAGAGGTCTTTAATCTTAGAAATAGATAACCGTGCCAAAGAAATAGCTCGTGATACTCAACTACCAACAATAGACAGAGCAAATTTGGAATATATTAGTCAATGGATTGATGGAAGCTCATCTCCTAAAATAAGGCTAGATTTAACTGCAATCGATAAGTGGAAAAGTCAGTTTTCTCATTTAAGAAAGATAGATAGTCATGTGGAGCATTGTTTGGCAATTCATTAAAAAACGAAACTGGATGACACAGTTTGTAAACCCGAATTCATGTTGATAGAAGCTATCAAGCCAGCACAATGAACGTTTTACATATCAACCAATCTGATATTTCTGGTGGAGCAGCGATCGCCGGCTATCGACTGCATGAAGGTTTGCTGGCTCAAGGCGTTGACTCTCGGTTATTAGTAGGTCAAGTCGAAACCAGTAGCGATCGCGTAGCCTTATTGCAGCGCAATAAACGGATTGAAAAACCGCTCTGGAGTGTAAGTTGGCGTCTTGGCTTTAACTACCTCAACCATATCAATAGCTTTGATATTCCGAAACACAGTTTCTACAAGAATGCAGATATTCTTAACTTTCACAATCTGCATAATGATTACTTCAATTACCTGGCAATTCCAGCATTAACTGAAAACAAACCAGCAGTTTTTACACTTCACGATATGTGGAGTTTTACAGGTCACTGCGCCTATAGCTATGACTGCGATCGCTGGAAAACTGGCTGCGGTCAGTGTCCCTATCCAGAGGCGTACCCCGCTGTTCCTAAAGACAACACTCGTCTGGAGTGGAAGCTGAAAAATTGGGTTTACAGCAAAGCCAATTTAACAATTGTGACACTCAGTCAATGGCTGACTCAACAAGTTAAACAAAGTATTCTTAACCGCTTCCCCATTCATTACATTCCTAATGGGATTGACACAGAAGCATATCAACCTCTTGACCCTGAACAGTGCCGTTCTTTGCTTAGTATTCCAGTAGGCAAAAAGGTTTTGATGTTTGGAGCGGAAAGTCTAACAAATACTCGCAAGGGAGGTGATTTACTACTGAAAGCGTTGCAAAACTTACCCCCATCCCTGAAGGCTGAAACTATGCTTTTAACTATAGGGCGTGGTGGTGAGGCAATTTCTGAGGCAGTGGGGATGACTACCGTAAATCTTGGTTACGTGAGTGGCGATCGCCTAAAATCTATCGCTTATTCTGCTGCTGACTTGTGTATTTTTCCGACTCGCGCCGATAATCTCCCCTTGGTGCTACAAGAGAGCATGGCATGTGGCACTCCAATGGTTTCGTTCAAAATTGGAGGCGTTCCTGATTTAGTCCGTCCAGATGTCACTGGCTACTTAGCTACACCAGAGGATGCTGATGATTTTTGTCATGGGATTATGCAGTTGTTGGAGGATGATAATTTGCGCGATCGCATGAGTCAAAATTGTCGGGCGATCGCTCTTGCTGAATACCCTATAGAACTGCAGGCACAGCGATATATCGAACTCTATCATCAGGTATTGAACAGACAAAGCAGGAGCGAGCAGAAAGTGTCTGCCTAGTAATCTACCACACCAATTTTGAAGGCTTGTAGTGAGGGCTTCAGCCCTTTCCAAAGCACTTTAGTGCTTACTACAAACTCATCAAAATTGCCTTGACAAACTACTAAGAGGATTGTTTTTTTACCCTTAGTCTTCATCAACGTTCTTCAAGTTCTGACTTCAACAACTAAAAAACGTATATAAAAAGTACTCAACATTTAACAAGTTCACCTATTATGCCACTCATCACTAGAACACTCACCTTAGCTGACTTACCCTCACCCCCACCTGGTAAAACTGGTTGGCCCTGGACAGAACAAACTCCTCCCTTATCGCAGCGGATACCTGGTGATTTTGAGTATCCTCGCATCAGCATTGTGACGCCGAATTACAACTATGGTCACTTCCTTGAGGAAACTATCCGTTCAGTGCTGCTTCAAGGTTATCCGAATTTGGAATACATCATTATTGATGCCGGCTCAACTGATAATTCACTCGAAATTATCGAAAAGTATGCACAATGGCTTGCCTACTATGTCAGCGAGAAGGATAGGGGACAGTCAGATGCGATAAACAAAGGTTTTCATAAAGCGACAGGAAAGATTTACGCTTGGCTTAACTCTGATGATATTTTTTGTCCAAACACTCTCCAGGAAGTAGGGCGATTTTGGCGTGACAATCCTTATTGTCATTTCCTTACTGGAGATGGATATTTGATGAATGCTAACGAAGAAGGCTTAGAAAGTTGGAGATATTACGTCAAGGGAGAAAAATATTCATTTCAAGATTTACTTCAATATCATCATGAAAAATATTTACCGCAACCTTCTGTCTTTTTTAGCCAAGATGTTTTCCATCAATTACATGGCTTAGATCTTTCATTATCATACACAATGGACTTAGATTTTTGGCTGCGTACAAGAATGATATACCCGCTTCACTATATACCAAAGTGTTTCTCAGAAATGAGACATCATGATCATGCTAAGACTTGTAAGGATAATGTCATTGCTATGGCAGAAGCCAGGAATGTCCTGAAAAAATATTATCAACATCTTAACCCATTTACCAGGCTTAAAAATAAATTCAGCTTGAGAGTTTTTTATGCTTCAGCTATGCTAAAACATGGAAGATTTGAATATTCAAATGGAAATAGGTTGGAAGCAATAAAATGGTTGATGAAAGCAGTCTTTTTTTGCCCTACCATTATTTGCTTGGCTAGGACTTGGAAATTCATCATTAAACTTATGCTTCCCGAAGAAATGATTAGAGAATTCTTTCTAAGACAAGAAAATTATCAGAGTTAATGCTCAAAGTTGGTGTCGTCGGTGTGGTGTGTCCAAATATCACTGACTACTGGGCGACACTAGAAGATGCTAATGATTTTTGTAATGGGATTGTATTGATGGGTTTCGCTAAGCAATGTTAGGAGGTGAGTCAAGGCTATATGTTCTAAACTTTGCGCTTTCTCTGGCTCTGGCTGTAGTGCTGTTGGCAAGTGGAATCTTGTACTTCCGCAAAATGGAGCGTACTTTTGCAGATGTGATTTAAGTGAATAGCAAATGTCTGATACTGTCATCCGAGTTGAAAATTTAGGCAAAAAATACATTATTGGTCACCAGCAGCAAGAACGCTACACCGCACTACGGGATGTCATTACCAATGGTGCAAAGTCTTTGTTGACAACTCTCAATCCTCTAACTCAAAACTCAAAAAATCAAGCTAAGAACTTTCGTGAAGAGTTTTGGGCGCTCAAGGATGTGTCGTTTGAGATTAAACAGGGCGATAGAGTTGGCATTATCGGGCGTAATGGTGCAGGGAAATCAACATTACTAAAAATTCTTAGTAGAATTACAGAACCAACCACAGGACAAATCGGCATTAAGGGTCGAGTTGCGAGTTTGTTAGAAGTGGGAACAGGGTTTCATCCAGAGTTGACAGGTAGAGAAAATATCTATCTCAATGGTGCAATTCTGGGGATGAGTAAGGCGGAGATTAAGAAGAAATTTGATGAAATTGTTGATTTTGCAGAAGTAGAAAAGTTTTTAGATACGCCAGTGAAGCGCTATTCATCAGGTATGTATGTGCGGTTGGCGTTTGCGGTCGCTGCTCACTTGGAGCCAGAGATTTTGATTGTAGATGAAGTGCTAGCAGTAGGGGATGCCCAGTTTCAAAACAAATGTCTTGGAAAGATCGAGGAGGTGGGGAAGGACGGAAGGACGGTTTTGTTTGTCAGTCATAATATGGCAACTATCAATAGCCTGTGTGAGAAAGTGATTTGGTTGTCTAATGGTAGTGTAAGGATGGAAGGAAGAACAGAACAGATAACCAATCAGTATTTAATTCAAGGTTCTGACCGTTCTGGAGAAGTCGTTATCAGCCATGATAGTTCCAAGAAAATTTTCTGGTTTCAGCGTCTATCTTTACTTGATTGTAAAGGTAACATAACATCAGTTTTTGACGTAAAAAAACCAATTATTATTCAGCTAGAATATTATGCCAGTCAGTCAATAGATTTAGAGATTGCTTTAGATATACGTAGCTCTTCAGGTGTTATAATATTCTCCCTACTCCGGTCAGTATCTATCAACAGTGAATTAACAGCAGGTAATCATATCGCGCAAATCGAACTTCCCGCTTTATTTCTGGTTCCAAGAATGTACAGTATCGATATTGCAGCATATAAAGAGCATACTGGTTTTTTTTCTTACCATCAATCCATAGCCGTTTTTGAAATTGAGGAAACAGGAACTTATCTAGCTAGATATCAAGGTTCAGACTGTGGTTTTTTCTTTGTAAATTTTCCTTGGCAAGAGAGGAATTCTTTGGAATGTTAAAGTTTTTCTGAAAAGGTAGTTTAAAAATAACTTTAGTTATGCTTGATTTTGTAGTTGTCGATAATTGTGTATACTTTTTGAATAAAACTGATGAAATTGAAGAAAATGATAGAACAAATTCTCCATCATAATCAGTTGCTTGCTTTGATTATTTCTCAAAAATTTGACAAACCAGGGATACACTTCTTCACTCCGAACGAACTTTCCCAACAGTTGGCATATATGCATCACCCAACAGGAAAAATCATTCAACCCCATGTTCACAACCCTGTAATCCGTGAAGTGCAATATACGCAAGAGGTTCTATTCATAAGAAAGGGTAAACTGCGTGTAGACTTTTACAACAACCAACAGGATTACCTGGAAAGTCGAATTTTAGAAGGTGGTGATGTCATCCTTTTAGTGACCGGGGGTCATGGCTTTGAGGTGCTGGAAGAAATCGAGATGATTGAAGTCAAGCAAGGACCCTATGTGGGTGAGCAGGACAAAACCCGGTTTACTGGCATCACCGCAGAGCAAGCGAAGATAGTTGAGTTGAGTAAACTATGAACCCGATTCCAGTGAATGAGCCACTGCTAGACGGCAACGAGAAGAGATACTTGTTTGAGTGTATTGAAACTGGTTGGATTTCTTCGGAAGGTCAGTTCGTTAAGCAATTTGAAGAACAGCTTGCTGCCCGTGTAGGACGTAAATATGGCATTGCTGTTAGCAACGGTTCTGTTGCTCTTGATGTCGCAGTTGCAGCATTAGGAATTGGCTCTGGGGATGAAGTGATTCTCCCAACATTTACAATTATTTCTTGTGCGGCTGCAATTGTCCGTGTTGGGGCTGTGCCAGTTGTAGTGGACTGTGATGCTCAAACCTGGAATATGGATGTTAGCCAAATTGAGGCAAAAATTACATCCAGAACTAAAGCTATTATGGTTGTCCACACCTACGGACTACCTGTAGATATGGAACCAGTGCTAACCCTGGCTGGCAAGTACGGACTACACATTATCGAAGACGCAGCTGAAATGCACGGTCAAACTTATAAAGGTAGCCCCTGTGGAAGCTTTGGTACTATCAGTACCTTTAGCTTCTACCCCAACAAACACATCACAACGGGTGAAGGGGGAATGCTGGTTACTAATGATGAAAAGCTGGCAGAGCATTGTCGTAGTTTACGCAATTTGTGCTTTCAGCCTCAAAAACGCTTTATCCATAAAGAATTGGGCTGGAACTTTCGGATGACTAATTTGCAAGCTGCTCTTGGGGTTGCACAGTTAGAACGATTAGAGGAATTTGTGGCTCGCAAACATCACATGGGGCAACGATACACAGAACTTTTAGCTGACATCCCCAGCTTAGAGTTACCAATTCCAAAAACTGACTATGCCGAGAATATTTATTGGGTGTATGGGTTGGTGTTGAAGGATGAAGTTCCCTTTGACGCTGAAGAAGCGATGCGTCGTTTAGCTAAGTATAAAATTGGGACTCGTCCTTTTTTCTGGCCTATGCACGAGCAGCCCGTATTACAAAAAATGGGCTTGTTTGATGGCGTGTCTTACCCTGTTGCAGAAAGAATAGCCCGTCGTGGTTTTTATATTCCTAGCGGGATGGCACTAACAGATGAGCAAATCTGCCGAGTAGCACAAGTCGTCGCGGAGGTATTCAAATGAGGAGAATGATTAAGGCAATTCCCTTTGCAAAGAAAACATATGGGTATTTTCAGAAATTAGAATATCAGCGTCGATTTGCAGGAGACTGCTACGGTTGTTTTCAAGGAGTTTTTGATACCTTTGAACAAGCTATTCAATCAGCACCGAAAACTAAACCTATTGGTTATGACAATGATGAACTAGCTCAAGAATATAAGGAGATGGCAGAGTTAGGAGATTGGGAACACAGCAAACGTACAATCGCTTGTTATGATTATCCAGTCTTATTCTGGCTAAACTCTATCTTCACAGATCATCCTGTAAATACTATTTTTGACTTTGGTGGAAATGTAGGAATTCACTTTTATACGTATAAAAAATACGTTATTTTTGAGAAAGTGAAATGGATTGTTTGTGAGTTGCCAGAAATAGTTAAGGCTGGTGAGGAACTAGCCAAAAAACGTCAAGAGAAAGATTTATTATTTACTACATCTTTTACAAATGCTAGTCATACAGATATATTAATAGCTTCTGGTTCTGTTCAATATATTGATAATTTTTCTAAAGAAATAGAACAACTGCCGAAAAAACCTACACACATTCTCATTAATCGCTTACCTATATATAGTGGCAAACAATTTGTGACTTTACAAAACGGTGGCAAGGTTTTCTATCCTCAATATGTATTCAATAAAACAGAATTTATAGAGAGCTTTAATGATGTTGGCTATAAATTGATTGATATTTGGGAAGATAAGGTAGATCGCTGCTTCATTCCCTTTTACCCAAAAAACTCAGTCTCTTGTTATCACGGTATTTATTTCAAGTTAACGTCTTGATGACTATGAATGTATTTGGCAACTACGCCCGCTATTACGATTTGCTCTATCGCGATAAGGACTACGTGGGAGAAGCACAATTCATTCATCGGTTAATTCAAACCTATGCACCGGATGCAGAGAATATCCTGGAACTAGGTTGCGGTACGGGGAACCACGCAGTTCTACTAGCAAAGGAGCGATACCAAATTCATGGGGTGGATTTTAGCTATCAAATGTTGCAAAAAGCAAGCGATCGCCTTTCCCAATTCCCTACAGAACTAGCATCAAGATTAGAGTTTTCCCAAGGGGATATCCGAACAGTTCGGCTGGACAAGCAATATGATGCTGTCATCTCGCTTTTTCACGTGATTAGCTATCAGACTACCAATGAGGATTTACAGGCTGCATTTGCCACAGTCAAAGCTCATCTCAAGCCTGGTGGTGTATTCATTTTCGACTGCTGGTATGGATCTGCGGTTTTGAGCGATCGCCCCACGGTTCGTATCAAGCGCTTGGAGGATGACGAAATTAGCGTCACTAGGATTGCTGAGCCAGTTATGCATCCGAATGACAATCTCGTGGATGTTAACTATCAAGTCTTTATCAAAGATAAAAACACTGGTGCAGTTGAGGAACTTCAGGAAACTCATCAGATGCGTTATCTGTTTAAGCCCGAAGTAGATTTGCTGGTAACACCACAGTTTGAGTCTCTTGAATGTCGTGAGTGGATGAGCGAGCAAAAGCCAGGCTTCAGCACTTGGAGTGTTTATTTTGTAGTTCGTGCATAAAAAGACGTAAAAATCATGAACAAGTCCTGTTCTATATTTTTCTACGAAGGTTATGTTGATGTTGCACCAACAATTATTAATCTGGCAAAGTCTCTCAGTAATTGTGGTTATTGTGTCACTATCTATGCTAAAGAAAACGAATGTTCTAAACCACGAGAAATAGGTAAACAAATAGAGATAGTTTACTTCAAAAACGCATCTCATTTTTATATATTATGTATTTTAATGAAAACTCTCAATCAAATCAGGTTAAGCTCTCTAGTTACAGTTATAGAAACCGTTTTATTTTTATTTCAATGCTTATTTCATATATTATTTAATTATACAAAAATAAAAAATGATATTAGTATAGGTATTGATACATATGGTTCTATCACAGCTTTAATAAAATCTTTATTAACAAGACAAAAATTTATTTATCTTTCTTTAGAATTGACTCATCCAAAACACTTTAGGAGGTTTTCTAAAGTTATCAAAGTACTTGAGGGTTTAGCATATAGGAACTCAGAAGGCATAATTGTCCAGGATCGAGATAGATTTGAAACTCTTTGCAACTACAATAACTATCAGCATCCGAAAGTATTCTATTTACCAAACGCAGCAAGTACATCTGATTCCGTAATTCAATTAGAAACATCTGAGAATTATTTTAGAAAGATGTTTCATTTGAGTATTGAAGATTTTCCATATATTATTATTCAAGCTGGCATGATTAGCGATTTGATGTTATCACAATTATTGGCTCAAGCTTTTGCACCTATTAAAGGATGTGCTCTGATATTTCATGAAAGAGTTAAGAGAGAAATAGATGATCCCTACATACGGAGATTACAAGAGATTAACTCAACCAACCTATTTTTCTCACTATCTCCATTACCTTATGAACAAATTGATAAAATCTATGCCTCTGCAACCATAGGCTTGGCTTTCTACACAGATATTGATAATAATTTTTCTCAAATTGCAATGGCATCTGGGAAATTATCCCATTACTTGAAGCATGGTAAACCTGTATTAGTGAACAATTTGGAATCTCTATCAAGATTAGTGGATAAATACCAAATTGGTGTGGTAATACAAGAACCATCAAATTCTTTGGAAATGGAACTAGCTATCCAAAAAATTATGGATAACTATGAATTTTACAGCAAAAATTCAAAGATTTGCTTCGAGGAAGAGTTCGACTTTGCCAAGAAAGTTCAGCCTGTATTATCTTTGATGGCGGATTTGTAATTTTTATTATGCAGTTGTTGAAAGATGAGAGATTGCGCGCAGTGCAGCCCCTAAAGGGCGATCAATTCTTGTGGGGTAGGCATTCTGCCTGCCCAAAAAATTTAAGGGACGGGCAAGATGCCCATCCCACACAAACACAAAATTCATCCTGCAAAAACACAAAATTCATCCTGCAAATATGCAACGCCTAATTTTATTGTCCTATATATAAACACAGATGCTAACTAGAAATACTGCTCTCACTCTCAAAGATCTACCGCCTCCACCACCTGGAAAATCAGGCTGGCCTTGGACGGAGCAAAATGAGCCACTACCTGAACGGATGCCTGATGGTTCAGATTGGCCTCGCATGAGCATTGTGACACCTAGCTATAACTATGGACTATTTATTGAAGAAACCATTCGCTCAGTGCTGCTACAAGGCTATCCCAATCTGGAATACATTATTATTGATGGTGGTTCTACTGATAACACTGTTGAGATTGTACAGAAATACGAACAGTATTTAACCTACTGGGTGAGCGAACCAGATAAGGGGCAAACTGATGCTATTAATAAAGGATATCAATACTGCACTGGAGATTTATTTGTATGGCTTAATGCAGATGATGCATATATTAATCACAGATGTTTAAGTAACGTTGCAGAGATTTATAGACAGGGGTATCAGCTTATTGTTGGTGAATGCTTTAATGTTAATGAAAATGAGCAAGAAATAATCATTACTAAAAATTTTAATGGCTATTCACAGCCTCAGGATTTTGACCAATACCTCAAATTTTGGTCTTTTGTTGCTCTACCTCAGCCTGCCGTATTTGTTGCAAAGCAACTAAGTGATTCAGCTTTTCCTTTAAATAAGAATCTTTACGGCACTATGGATTATCAGCTTTTTCTCAGAGTTCTTAGTCAAAAACCAAAAGCAATTTGGGTTAAGCAGACGTGGGTAAAATTTAAGTATCATGGTCAAAATAAAACACTACAACATAATCCTGATACTTATTCAGAACTCTATCAAGTTGCTTTGTCTGAAGCTAAAAGAGTATACACTTTTAGAAAGCGGATTTTCTTCCAAATTGCAGCAACAGACTACATACATCTTCAGTCCCTTATTTACAACAAAAGTCAATTCAAATTCTTGGCTGTTTTGAAGAGTTTATTATTTAGACCTACTTTAGTTGGTTGGTATCTTTTTTGGGCAATTCTCATCAAGGCTGGTGTAGGCGAAGAAAGATACTTAGCTATCAAGAATTTTTTAAAATTTTAAAAGTTATATTTCATACTTACTTATAGAGGGTTTGACGTGAGCAATTCTTCTATTTTATCTGTCGGATGTGGCAAACGCAAGAGTGAGATTGGAGTTGTTCGACTCGACATTTGTCAAGATATAAATCCTGACATTGTCTGGGATTTGAATAATTTACCGTATCCATTTGAGGATTCGATTTTTTCCAAAATCGAATGCTTCGATGTCATTGAACATTTACAGGATATTCCAAGAACATTAGAAGAATTTCACAGAATTTTGAAACCTAATGGATTACTACAGATAACTACTCCTCATTTCTCCTGTGCAAATTCATTTGTAGACCCTACTCACAAATGGCATCTTAGTTATTTTTCCTTTGATTACTTTTGTGAGGCTCATAAATTATCTTACTATTCAAAGGCTAAATACCGTATGAAAGCACGTCATATTCAATTTCAAGGAAATAGATTGAATCGTTCTATTTTAAGTAGGCTTGCTAATAAATCACCAGAATTATATGAACAAAGATGGGCTTGGCTTTTCCCAGCATGGTATCTTTACTTTGAATTAGAAGTTATTAAATAAGTTAGCTAATTTAAAATAATGAAAGTTGTTCACATCACTCCCACCTACTTTGATTCCTCTTCCATCATTGGTGGTGGTGAACGTTACCCGACAGAGTTAGCTAGCTGGATGGCAAAAAAGGTAGATACTACTTTTGTAAGCTTTGGCTGTGAACGAAAATCCTACCACTTGAACCGGCTTAAAATTGAAGTTTATCCAGTGAAGCACTTTATTGATGGTAGCAAAGTGAACCCCATAAACTTTGGATATTTAGGTTCAATGTTGAAGGCTAATATTGTTCACATCCATAATATCAACACAGTTGTTTCTGATATAGGCTGTCTGACATCATTTTTGCTAGGCAAGCGTGTTTTTGTTACAGACCACGGTGGAGGTGGAAGCTTGGTTCTTAACCAAAAGCTGCCTATCTTTAGATTTTATCAACGGGCGATCGCTCAGTCACGCTTTTGTCTCAAGTTGATACCATCTGAACTACAAAAGAAATCTGTTTTGATTAAAGGTGGGATTGATACTGATAAATTTTGTCCAGATCCTTCTTTAGGAAAACACAATAAGTTACTATACGTTGGTCGCATTTTGCCTCACAAGGGAATTAACTACCTTATTGAAGCCTTCCGTTTGCTTAATCGCCCAGACTACCAACTTACTATTGTTGGCAGAATCTACAACGAAGCATTCTACCAAGACCTGAAACAGATGGCGGATGGTTTAGTGGTTGAGTTTGTTCATAATGCCGATGAGCAGCGGCTGTTATACGAATACCGCACAGCGAAAGTGACCATTTTGCCTTCAGTTCAGACGACTTGCTATGGAGATTACACCCCAGTTCCAGAACTGATGGGGTTTACTCTGCTGGAATCCCAAGCTTGTGGTACACCTGTTGTCTGTACTAATGCAGGAGCAATGCATGAGTTTGTTGATCATGGTCGTACTGGGTTTGTTGTTAAGCAGAATTCTGGGGAGGCGATCGCTACTGGTTTACGCCAATTAATAAGCTTATCTCCATCAGAATATTCAGAATACCAAACTCGTTGCCGTGAGTGGGTAACACCTCTAAGTTGGTTAACGGTAGTCGAAAAACATTTAGATCTTTACAAAAGCGCTGGGTAATTCACCGCTAATTTTTCTAAAAGGAGCGTTCATTGCGGTCACTTCGCATACTTATAGCTACACATTCCCCACTCTCTGCTGAATTTGGTGCTGGTCAGATGGCAATCAATTTAGCAGAAGCACTTCGGGAGCAGGGACACAATGTGACTCTGTGGTCTCCTCATCCCATGCATACTAGCTATACAAAATGGTGGCAAGGTCTTCAAAATATTCAACTCATGCGGTCAAAGCTAGATGCGTTTATCGAGACTCAGGAACCCTTCGATGTCATTGATAGCTTTGCTGTACTGCTTACCAAACGGGTTGCTCAATCAGCTTTGGTAGTGGCTCGTAGCGTTCAGCCTGAGATTTTGTACACGGCATCTAACTTAAACAATCCACAACAAAGGGGTCTAAAAAATATAGTCCTCGTACCATTCAGTTATTTGTTTGCAATAGCATACATATTTCTACTCCTCCAAGGATGGAGAAGGGCAAACTACATTCTTTGCCTGGGTAGCTTGGAACTTGAATGGATGAAGAAATGGTTCCCGTGGTGGAGGGGTAAATTAATCTCTTACGTCAATGCACTCTCAAAAGTTGATCAAGCAGAACTAGCTCAGATCCGTTTAAATCGAAAAAAGTATGAGGAACAAGATATTCGATTTCTTTGGATGGGTCGTTGGGTTACTCATAAAGGAATTACTGAAGTTGTAGACTTTATAGTGAAACGGGCAGTTTCACATCCGCAAGACACTTTTACAATTGCTGGATGCGGTCCTAGTGCTGAGAAAGATTGTCCTGCTGAACTCATTCAATCAGGCAGGCTAAAAATCTTGCCGTCATTTGAGAGGAGCCAGCTTTACTCTTTGCTTGCTAATCACGATGTCGGTTTATTTACCAGTCAGGTTGAAGGTTGGGGACTTGTGTTAAATGAGATGCTTGAATCTGGAATGCCAGTTTTTGCAAGACCAGCTGGTGGAGTCACAGATTTACAGTCTGTATTTCAGGACCAGATCAGACCATTTCCCCCATCATTGCAACCAATGACTAAAACCTTGATTAGCCCTAAAACTCCACAAGATTACTACAAGATCTTTAGTTGGGAGAAGATAGCTGAGACTTACATAAATTCAATCAGGACTTACGCAAAATGATGAAGAAACGAACCGCAAAGGACGCAAAGGACACGAATAAATAAGAGTTTCAGAGAATTCTTGCGTAAGTCCTATCAATATTAAGTTGCTTGTAAAATTAAGTTCTCTAATAAGTTGAGATGTTACTTACTTGTATTGTTCCTCGCCTACCTCCTGCAATTGATGGTGTAGGAGATTATGCCCTCAATCTAGCTCGACAACTACGTCAAGATTTTGGCATTCAGATGCATTTTGTGATTACTGATCCCAACTGGACTGGGGCAACAGGTATTGAGGAATTCCCTCTCAGTCATCTGAGTGAGAATTCAGTAGAGAGTTTGTTATCTGTGTTGCCGAATAACTCAACTCAGGTTCTACTTCACTACGTCGGCTATGGTTATGCCAAGCGAGGTTGTCCTTTTTGGTTAGTAAATGCCTTGGAACGTTGGCGAACTGCTAGAACCAATCGAGGACTAGTGACTATGTTTCATGAAATTTACGCTGGTGGGCGACCACCTTGGACGAGTGCTTTCTGGCTATCGTCTGTGCAAAAGAGTCTGGCTGCTCGCTTAGCTAGATTGAGCGATCGCTGTCTCACTAGCAAACAACTCTACGCCGAAATTCTTCATAAATTAAGTCCAGGTAAGCACAAAGAAATTCCTGCTATGCCTGTTTTTTCTTCCATCACTGAACCGCAACAAGTACCACCGTTAGCAAAACGTCAGCGACATCTGGTTGTATTTGGAGGGAGTAGCAACAGACTGCAAGTTTATAGAAACTCCTCAGCAATGCTGAGCCGTAGTTGTGAACTATTAGGAATTGAGAAAATCTTGGATATTGGTCCACCAGTAGATTTAAGTTTGTCATCTTTTAAGAGTGTAGCCATCGTAGAGATGGGAAAACAGCCTGCGGCTAAAATCAGCGAGATTTTATTAAATTCCCAGGTAGGCTTTTTGAACTACAATCCAGATTATTTAGCCAAATCAGGCATCTTTGCTGCTTACTGTGCTCATGGATTGTTAACTGTCAGCGCTCACCGTAGCACCTTGCCAATAGATGGGATAGAACCAGAAAAGCATTACTGGCTAAGCGACGAGCAAACAGCAGAGTGTAAAAGTGGGGCAGAGTTACAGGCGATCGCTGATAATGCATATGCCTGGTATCAAACCCATAATTTATCAGTACAAGCCAGAATTTTTGCCAGCTACCTTTGAGCAGATATTAACCAACAAAGAGTTAGGTTATATAATTAATTTTTTATGAAAATTTTGATTTATTCTCCCTCATTCTATCCCAAAATTGGTGGAATAGAAACCATAATTTCAACTCTTGCTCACGAGTTTACTTATCAGGGACACGAGGTAAAGGTAGTTTCTCAAACTCCAGCATCTGATGCCATTTCTTTTCCTTTTGAAATCATCCGATGCCCCAAACCAAATCAGCTATTGAAATTAACCCATTGGTGTAATATTTATTTACAAGCCTGTGTTAGTTTAAAGGGACTTTGGTCTTTACTCCTAGTACCTCGACCCCTGGTCTTAACTCATCACACTTGGTATCGTCGGGTTGATGGGCGTATGGGTTGGCAAGATTATCTCAAGCGCTTTATGACTCGTTGTGCAACTAATATTTCGGCGAGTCATACTTTAGCTGAAGCGATACCAACACCCTCTACTATCATTTCCAATTCTTATCGAGAAGACATCTTCTATGAAATGCCAGAGGTTACGCGTGACAAAGAACTTGTTTTTTTGGGACGCTTAGTTTCTGATAAAGGAGCCAACTTGCTATTAGATTCAATGGCTCATCTGAAATCTATGGAACTTACCCCCAAATTGACCATTATTGGTAGTGGAGCCGAAGAATCTAGATTACGTCAACAAGCTCAAGACTTAGAAATTTCCCATCAAGTGAATTTTGCTGGAGTGAAAGTTGAGCATGAGTTAGCCAGATTGTTAAATGCTCACCAAATTATGGTGGTTCCGTCTCTATGGAATGAACCTTTTGGCATTGTTGCTTTAGAAGGTATTGCCTGTGGTTGCGTTGTTGTTGGTTCAGAGGGTGGAGGGTTAAAGGACGCAATTGGTCCTTGCGGTGTGACATTTCCTAACAGTAATGTTGAACGGTTGACTCAGACTTTATTTGACTTACTGACCTATCCCGAAAAACTAACAATTTATAGACAAAAGGCAGAATGGCATTTAGCTCGCCACACTAGTAAAGCCGTTGCCAAAGCATATCTTGAGGTTTTAGAGGGAGTAATTCAATGACGCTGCTGATTGCTTTGGTTGCTATAGTGGCTCTTGTTTTGCTCTCATGCCTAAATTGGCAACTTACTGTTAAAGTAGCACTTGTAGTTGTCATTTTTGAAGGTGTACTGCGAAAGTGGGTGCTACCACAAGCAAGTGACTTGATTTACTTTCTCAAAGACTTTGTTTTGCTTGGGGCATATATCAGGTATTACCTCAGTTCAGAACTGAAATCTCCTTTTGAACGAAATAGTTTAACTATTGTCTTGCTAATGGCAATTGGTTGGACTGTCTTCCAAGCCTTTAATCCAAGCTTAGGCTCACTTGTTATTGGTTTTTTTGGGCTTAAAGCTTATTTCTTTTACATTCCCTTGATGTGGATGCTACCCGCTTTATTTCAGTCTCAGGAGGAACTGTACAAATTTTTACGCAGTTATCTGTTATTAGCTATTCCAGTCTGTCTCCTAGCTGTAGCTCAATTCTTTAGTCCTCCCTCCAGCTTAATTAACGTATACGCAGGTGGGGAAGAGGCAAATGCAACAGTTGCTAATGCAGTTCGAGTCACAGGTACGTTCTCCTATATTGTTGGTTATTCAACTTATCTAACCACTTGTTTTAGTTTTCTAATTCCAATGCTGACCCTGCCGCAAACCCGAATATGGCGGTGGCTTACATTTGTTGAAGCTTTATTAGTCGTTGGGACTTCCTTTATGACAGGTGCCCGTGCCTTAGTTTTGTATGAAGTTTTGTTCGTAGTGGGATATGCCAGTGTCCTGGTTCTCACGCAACCCTCGATAGCTGCCCGGGCAACAAAGCAAGTCATACTACCAATTGTCTTAATCTCCGCGTTGGTACCCATATTCTTCAGCAATGCAATAGATACATTTACCTCCCGTGCAACCACTGCCTCAGATTCTCATATGTTTCTTGAGCGTGCTTTCTCTGCTTTTGGGGAACCTGGGCAAGTCATGCAATTAAAGGGCTTTGATGGCTACGGAACTGGAGCAACACATCAGGCAGTTTCTGCTCTGCGTAAAGCTCTCAACCTACCCTTAGGTGAAGCACCTCCACTTTCTGAAGGAGAAATGGGGAGGATTGTTTTAGAGCTAGGACCGTTAGGCTTTGTATTTTGGTATGGGGTACGCCTACTTCTCATTTTTTCTATTTGGCGTGTTTTTTTGAAATTAAAAACACCCTTCCTGCGTCAATTAGCTCTTGCTACCTTGCTATTACACTTAATTAACATCACGAGTCAAGTTGTCTTTAACAATACCTTAGGAATTTACTACTGGTTCTTCAGCGGTTTTATCTTTTTACTTCCAACATTGGAATATCGCCAGTTTTTATCCTACCAACAGTATGTCTACCCCTCGCATTTCCCTAGTTCATCAAATTAATCCTTCATTTGCCAAAAACGCTGCCCTAGCATTGGCAGAAGCTAATTTGTTGCAAGAAGTCATTACCCCTATTGTGTATGACCCAAAAGCACCTGTATGGCATTACTTGAATCTGCTGCCCAAAAAGCTTAAATCAGCAATAACAGATGAGATGAGTAGACGAAGTTGGGTTTCTCCTAATGGTGTACGGATTCAAACTTACCCGTGGCGAGAAATAATTCGCATATTCTTATCTCGAACAAGGCTAGCGCCTCGTTTGGGTTTAAGCTATTCACGGCTAGTGGACTGGGTATACGTTTCCCTGGATCGCCAAGTTGCCAAACACCACCTGCAAGGCTTGGATGCAATCTATTGTTATGAAGATTTAGCAGCGACTACCTTTGAAGCGGCTAAACAGCAAGGCATTCTCTGCTTATATGACTTGCCCATTCCGTTCTATCGGACGACTCATAATATTATGAGTCAAGAAGCCGAACGCTTTCCTGAATTAGCTCCAGCAATTGAATCAATTCGTGAGCCAGCTTGGAAAATTGAGCGTAAGGAACAAGAGGTTCAACTGGCAGATCACATCTTTGTCGCTTCCTCCTTCACAAAAAAGTCACTGTTAGAAATTGGTGTAGAACCAGAGAAAGTGAGCGTCATTCCCTACGGTGCTCCTGTAGACTATTTCCAACCACAACCTAAACCTGATGATTGCTTCCGTGTTTTATTTGTAGGTCGTGTCTCTCCTCGCAAAGGCGTTCAGTATCTATTGCAAGCTTGGCAAGAATTGCGCTTATATAAAGCAGAGTTAGTATTAGTTGGAGCAAACCTGTTCCCCACAAATTGGCTAGAGCAGTACAAGGATATTTGCCGCCATGTTCCTTCCACTCCTCATTTCCTACTCAATCAGTACTACAGCAGTGCTAGCGTTTTTGTTTTCCCTTCCTTAGTTGAAGGTTTTGCTCTTGTGCTTTTGGAAGCAATGTCTTGTGGCATTCCTGTGATTACTACACCTCATACAGCCGGACTTGATATTATCACCGACTCTGTAGAGGGATTTATCATTCCGATCCGGGACGTGGAAGCGCTCAAGGAAAAATTAGAGTGGTGTTATTCCCATCCTTTAGAGTTAGCAGAAATGGGAGGGGCTGCCCGCCGCAAAGCCGAACAACTGAATTGGGGTTTATATCGACAGCAACTAGCCAGCCGAACCCAGGAAATACTAGCATCTCGTAATTATCCAATTAACGACAACACTTTAAGCTGTGCAAATCAAAGATATGCAAAAGCTTGATACTCCAACTCGTTTTCACATCTGGTGCCCTGAGATTTTTGGGTTTAAGGGTGGTATCCAAGTTTATTCAGCCTTTTTCTTACAGGCTCTACAAAGCCTTTACCCTCTAGCTCAGTATGATGTCTTCCTCAAACATGATGTTCAGCCTACACCAAACATTCCCTGTTTACCTAAGACTCGGTTCTACTTTAGTGGAACATCGGTATTAAAAATCCGCACGGCTATGTTTGCTACCGAAATTATCAGTAAAGGTCTTCAACAGCGGCCAGATTTAATAATTACTACTCACTTAAATTTTAGCGTTGCTGCTTACTGGCTTAAACGTCTCGTTGGTATTCCCTACTGGACTGTCGCCCACGGTATAGAAGCTTGGGATATAAAAAGCGCTGCCATCAAAACTGCTCTACATCATGCAGACCTGATTCTAGCTGTCAGCAACTACACGCGCGCTCGCCTGCTCAAAGAACAAAACCTCGACCCCAAAAAAGTCACTCTCTTACCCAACACATTTGAGCCAAGTCGCTTTCAACCCACACCAAAACCTGGCTATTTATTAAAGCAACATGGACTGAAACCGGAACAACTAGTAATATTGACTGTGGCACGGTTAGCAAAGGGCGATCGCTACAAGGGATATGACAAAATTCTGCTAGCTATTCCGCAAATCCGCGAGGTTATTCCAGATATTCACTACATCATTGTCGGTAAAGGAAATGATAGATCCAGAATTGAGCAGCTTATTGCACAACTGGGACTGCAAGGCTACGTTACCCTCGCTGGATTTGTGCCTGACGAGCAGCTTTGTGATTACTACAACCTCTGCGATGTTTTTGCCATGCCTAGTAAAAAGGAAGGGTTTGGCATCGTCTACTTAGAAGCATTAGCTTGTGGCAAACCCGTCTTAGCGGGCAACCAAGATGGGGCGATTGATGCTCTTTGTCATGGTGAACTGGGCGCACTAGTTAATCCTGATGATGTCGGAGAAATTACTCAAACACTGATTAAAATTTTACATTATGCTTATCCAAAGCCTTTAATGTACCAGCCTGAAGCTTTGCGTCTTAAAGTAATTGATAACTTTGGTTTTGAGCGTTTTCAACAAATTCTTGCTAGCCATTTGGATAAGCATTTGCACCCGATGAAAAGGAGCTAATTTTTATGTGTGGCATAGCGGGGATTCTCACAGTTAATGAATATCAGGATGTATTGGAAACAATAATTCAGCGGATGCAGACGGCAATACGACACCGTGGTCCTGATGGTTCGGGTATTTATATTTCATCTGAGAAACAAGTAGCTCTTGCCCACACTCGTCTGGCAATCCTCGACTTAAGCCCCAGTGGACATCAGCCTATGTCTACTGCTGACGGGCGGTATTGGATTACCTTTAACGGTGAGATTTATAATTTTCAACAACTGCGAAGCAATCTCTTAGCCCAAGGAGAACAGTTTCATTCGCAAACTGACACAGAAGTTATCCTCAAGCTTTACCAAAAAATGGGTTTTAACTGTGTCGATCATTTACGAGGGATGTTTGCGTTTGCTCTTTGGGACGACTGGGAAAAAACTTGTTTCTTGGCTCGTGATCCTCTAGGAATTAAGCCCCTATACTACTGGAAATCTGGTTCAACCTTAGTTTTTGCCTCGGAACTCCGAGCTATTCTTGCCTCCGGTCTACCTGCTGTGAACATGAGCAGGTCAGGGTTATACGGTTATCTGATTAGTGGTTCAGTTCCAGAACCGTACACCTTAATTGAAGGTGTTCATTGTCTAGCGGCTGGTCATTGGCTACATTGGCAACCTAGTGGCGTGTCAATAAAGCAATACTGGCAAATCAGCTTTGCTCCTACAACAATTTCACCACAAGAAGCGAAAGAAAAAGTTCGGGAAGCTTTGGTTGACTCAATTCAACATCATTTCGTTAGTGATGTGCCTGTAGGAATTTTTCTCAGTGGTGGTATCGACTCAACAATCATTCTCGCTTTAGCGAAAAAGACCCAGAACAAACAATTACGTACTTACTCTGTAGCCTTTGAAGAAACGGAGTGGAATGAAGGGGAAATTGCCAAGAAAATTGCGAAAGAGTTTGGTGCAGAACATACAGAATATAAAGTGACAGCATCATCGGCTAAACAGCTATTACCTAAATTCTTAGAAGCCATTGATCAACCGAGTATTGATGGCTTTAATACTTTTTGTGTATCAAAGGTTACTCGTCAAAGCGATACTAAAGTTGTACTCTCTGGACTTGGTGGAGACGAGCTGTTTGGTGGATACCACTCCTTTAAGAAAATTCCCCAGATGGTGGCATGGGGTAAGCAGATGCAAGCAATTCCTCTGGTTGCGACTGGTGTGGGTGTGGGGTTGGCACGTTGGGGAACATCATCAAAAATGAAGCGTTTAGGTGATTTCCTACAACAAACGCCCACCTCAGCAGCTGCTTATCGTAGCTTCCGAGGAATTTTTTCTCACACAGAAGCTTGTGCGATTGCCTTTGGCACTGGGCTTTGCCCAATCGCCTATCAATACCTCCCAGATAAATTTTTACCAACTAACTATGCCATCATCTCAAATTATCACGGGCAGACTCCCACTTTAGAAGATGAAGTCAGCTTTTTAGAATTGAGTTGCTATATGCGTAATCAGTTATTGCGAGATAGCGATGTCATGAGTATGTCTTGGGGACTAGAAGTACGTGTTCCTCTGGTTGATCGCGCCTTACTTGAAGCAGTTGCATCTGTTCCTAGTCATATTCGTTTAGCTTCTGGAAAACAATTGTTGATTGCAGCCGTCCCTGAGTTACCTAAGTGGGTTATTAACCGTCCCAAACGAGGCTTTGCCTTTCCCTTTAAGCAGTGGATGACAGGTGAATTGCGTGACGACTTCAGCAATGTGGATATTCCGAACAATATACCCCTCAAACCCTGGTACCGTCGTTGGAGTTTGACAATTCTCAAATACTGGTGGGAGCGAGTTTCAAAATGAAAATCCTTCATGTCATTCCCTCTATTGCTGCAGTTCGGGGTGGTCCAAGTCAAGCCGTGATACAAATGGTCAAGGCACTGCGAGACAGCGACGTAAAAGCTGAAATTGCTACCACAAACGATAATGGACCCAATCTGCTGGATGTTCCTCTTGGGCAATGCACCGAGTATCAACAGGTTCCAGTTTGGTTCTTCCCGCGCTTCTCTCCTTACTTTCACGCCCTACGTGAGTTTGCTTTCTCTAGTCAGTTCAGTAGTTGGCTATGGCAGGTAATTCACCAGTACGACTTGCTGCACGTTCATGGCATTTTTTCCTACCCATCTACTGTTGCAATGGCGATCGCCCGTCGCAAACAAGTTCCTTACATCGTTCGTCCCTTAGGACAGCTATGTCGATGGTCCGTGCAGCAAAGCGCTTGCAAAAAACAAATTTATCTCCAACTTATAGAAAAAGCTAATCTCAATCACGCTCAAGCACTTCATCTCACCTCAGAACAAGAACAGCAAGAAGTTTCCCGCTTAAGTGTAGACACCCCAAGCTTTATCTTACCCCACGGTCTGTTTATCCCTCCCACAATTCCTGATGCTCGTCAGCGTCTGCGGCAATACCTCAATGTTCCAGCAGATGAACCCATTATCTTGTTTTTATCTCGCCTGCATCCTAAAAAAGGTTTGGATTACCTAATTCCAGCGCTAGGAAAACTTACCAATTATCGCTTCACCTTTGTTATAGCAGGTACTGGGTCGCCAGAATACGAAAGCGAAGTAGAGTCGTTTTTAGTGTCTCATGGCATTCGTCATTGCACCCACTTTACCGGATTTGTCAAAGGAGAAATTAAGAATGTATTGATGCAGGGAGCAGACTTATTTGCTTTGACTTCCTATTCAGAAAACTTTGGCATAGCAGTCCTAGAAGCGCTTGCTGTCGGTCTTCCTGTTGTTATCACTCCTGGCGTTGCTCTAGCTGATTTCGTAGAGGAGCAACGCCTCGGCTATGTTGCAGAACTCGATGTAGCTGCGATTGCATTTTTCCTTAAGCAAGCTTTAGAAGATTCTCAACAAACAAACAGTATGGGCGATCGCGCCCGTCAACTGGTTTCTAAACGTTATACCTGGAGCAACGTAGCTAGTAATCTAATTGACATTTACACCAACATTACCAACACAAAACCAGTCGTTTACCTGTAATAGGGAAGATAGAATTTATCACAACAGAAATAACATCAAAGTTAGCAGATAGTGAACAAAGTTACTTATTCTTTCTATACTGATGTTAGAAAAAATTACACCTTTATTACTCACATACAACGAAGCACCCAACATTGAACGTACTCTCCAACGTCTCTCTTGGGCAAATAGGATTGTCGTCATTGATAGCTTTAGTAATGATGAAACACTGAAAATTTTACAGGACTATTCCCAAGTAGAGGTTTTTCACAGAAAATTTGACTCATTCGCAAATCAATGTAATTACGGGTTATCAAAGATTGAATCTACATGGGTGCTTTCCCTGGATGCAGACTATGTTCTCTCTGAGGAATTGATTTTTGAAATCAACAATTTACCAGAGAAGCTTGAAGTGGATAGCTATATTATTCGATTTAAATACTGTGTCTTTGGTAAACCGCTGCGTGGCACTTTGCTACCACCACGTAAAGTATTATATAAACGAGAAAAAGCAATCTATAAGAATGATGGACATGCCCATCGCGTTAGTGTTGAGGGAACATCCAGCCTACTTTCCGCCTATATCTATCATGATGACCGTAAACCTCTAAACCGCTGGCTTTGGGCGCAGGATCGCTACATGGTGATTGAAGTCAACAAGCTCACACAGATTCCTGATAGTGAACTTGGTTTGAGCGATCGCATTCGCAAGCAAAAAATCTTAGCTCCCTTCATCATCCTGTTCTACTGCCTTATCGTCAAAGGTGGTATCCTCGATGGTTGGCATGGCTGGTATTACGCATTTGAGCGTGTCTTGGCAGAAATTCTTTTATCTATTCGCTTAATTGAATATGAAAAACTAGAGCAGCAAGAACCGTAAAATAATGAAAATACCAGCTAAATATTGGATACCTATATTTATAGCTGCTGCCTTCGTAAGTTTGGCATATTTCAAAGTGACGCTGTAATTCTGCAAATCGGTACCCATGATTTGACACAGCCTACTAACACTAGTGCTGCACTCAGACGTAATCCAAACTACGCAGTTCGACCTTCTCTATTAGCGAGTGAAGAACTTATAACAAACTATACATTAGCTTTCTTAGTGAATCTATCAGTGAAACGGTTGCATCGTCAGCTCAAAAGATATTGGATTTTTGCTGTAGCAGGTTTTATCCTCATGCTGCTGTTGCTGATTCCAATTCGACTCGCGATCGCCCACTACCAAGCGCCTCATCCCCAAGCAATTCTGACTCTAGGCGGCGGTATAGACCGGGAACAGTTTACCGCTCAATTTGCCCAAACTCATCCCTCTCTAGAAATTTGGGTTTCTTCTGGTATTTCCCCCAACAATGCTCGTGAGATTTTCGGCGCTGCTGGTATCTCAGACCAACGAGTCCACCTCGACTACCACGCCATTGATACTGTCACTAACTTCACCTCCCTTGTACAAGACTTCAAAAGCCAGAATCTTCAGCATCTCTACCTCATAACCTCCGACTTTCATATGCCCAGAGCCAAAGCAATAGCTACCATCGTCCTTGGCAGTCAGGGTATCACCTTCACCCCTATCTCTATTCCCTCAAACGAACCCACAGAGTCCTTGGTCGAAATCTTACGCGATAGCTGTCGCGCTATCCTTTGGGTTTTCACAGGTCGAACCGGAGCCAGCCTGAGTCCTCGTGTTGCTCACTCATATAAATGCGTTTAGATAACTACAGTCTCGGTACTTACACCCCAGGGGCTCCTTTGTGGAAACAGCTGTTGTGGTACTTTGTTGGATCACCCTTAGTACAGACCTATTTGCTTCCCATGTCAGCTTTCAAAGTTTGGATAATCCGCTTATTTGGGGCAAAAATCGGTCAAGGTGTGCGTATCAAACCTGGAGTCCGGGTGAAGTTTCCCTGGCGACTGACAGTAGGGGACTATGTTTGGATTGGTGAAGATGCGTGGCTAGACAACATTGCCCCGATCACTATCGAAAGTCATGTCTGTTTGTCTCAAGGTGTCTACCTCTGCACAGGAAACCATAACTGGGTTCATCCTGATTTTAAACTCATACCTGCGCCAATTCATATTCAACAAAGCAGTTGGATTGCAGCTAAGTCGGTGATTGGTCCTGGAGTCACCGTAGGATGGGGAGCAGTGCTGACATTAGGTGGAGTCACTGGGCGTTCTTTAGAACCGATGACGATATATGCAGGCAATCCTGCTCAACCTGTTAAGAAAAGGAAACTGTAGTGGTCATAAAAATCTGCTTCAAACGGTAGTTTTTCATGGACTTTTGCAGGATATTTATTCATCCTTAGCCTAAATACAACTCTTCTTTCTTATTGTTTAACCAAATACTGATTGGTTCAGAAAATTGTGACCACTGAGGTGATGTAGAAAAAAGTTTAATGATACGATTTAATCCTATTTCTTTAGAGCATCCTAGTTGTTCAATAAGCTTATTTACTAAATTATGCTGGTCTCCAGCATTAATAATATCATAAGCCATATTCCTAATTTCTTCATTTTCGCAATCAGTTTGTTCTGCTAAGTTATGAATAGACTTGAAGATAAATTGTTCAGGACGCATACCTTGAGGCAGATTGAATTGTGACAAACTATCTAACACTAGTTGTCTTAAACTTTTTATTTCTGAACCATGTCCAGTCACAACTCGTTCAATTTGCTTATTCTTATCTTGAACAGTAACATATTCATCTCCGTCTAACACGAATAATGCATTGTTTAGTGATTGCTTAGAAAGAGCAAGCCCTCCAGAAACAGTAAATACATTTATCGCTGCACCGTATTTATTAATTACTACGTCTCTAGATATTCCAAGTGAGTTAGCAATATGACTAACGATTGCCTGTGCTAGGTCATCTTCAACATATACTTCAATCGATTTAACCTGATTACCAGTCATGCGGCGAGTAATATCTGGAGTTGTATTTGGGATGCAAACGGTTTGTATTCCTGTTTGATGAAGATGTCTAAGCTGCACTTTATCTTTCAGGTAAAAGAGTTCTGTATTATGAGAAGTAAATATTACTTGATGGCACTTCTCCTTAGCCCTTTCATACAGAACCTCAATCAACCTTGTAAGAGCCTGAGGGTGCATTAATAAATCTATCTCATCTATTAAAATTAAACTAGAGTTAGTGGGCGCTCTAAAAACAGCGTCAAGAATTGTAAATACTCGTTGTTCCCCTGCTCCCATTGTTAGAGGATGTCTGAAAAGTTTTTGATAGGTGTTGATAATTACGCAAGAAGTTTCTCGCATCAGACGAATCATCGCAATGTAAACAAACGTTTCTGTCGTTTCAG